>DATNGX010000057.1:0-7789 GCA_035605755.1 Candidatus Krumholzibacteriia bacterium | reverse complement strand
GACGTGTCGATGAGCAAAAGGCCCAGCGCCAGTCCGAGCGGCAGCCAGAAGCGTTCCTTCTTGCGCTCCACGAACTCTCCCTTGATGAGCTTGCGTTCCATTCCGGAAATCTCGTCGTAGATCACCTTGAGCTCAAGGCCTTCCGACGTGGAGGGAAGATACCTGCCGTGCGTGCCCGCCGCGATACGTTCCAGGGCGGGCTCGTCGAGCCGGCTCAGCACCGTCTCGCCGCGTGCATCTTTTTTGTACCCCATGACGGCGCCGTCCGTTCCTCGCTCCGGGATGAGCTCGCCCTTGGGGCTGCCCAGGCCGATGGGATAAACGCGGATCCGCTTGTCGGCCGCGAGCTTGATGGCTTCGTCGAGGCTGCCCGAGGTGTTCTCGCCGTCGGTGACCAGGATGATGACGCGATCGCCCTTTTCGCTTCCCTCGAACAGTGACACCGACGTCTCCACCGCGGACGCAATGGCAGTTCCCGGTTCGGAGACGGTATATACATCCATCGAGCGCACGAGCATGAGGGCGGCGTCGTAATCCACGGTCAGCGGGCACATGGGCACCGCTTCGCCCGAGAACGCGACCAGTCCCACACGGTCGCCCTTGAGCCCGCCGATGAGATCGCTGATTTCACGCTTCGCCGCTTCCATTCGATTGGGTGCCACGTCCTCGGCAAGCATCGAGAGCGAGGTGTCGAGCGCGATCACGATGTCGATTCCCTGCCGCTCGACTTTCACGAGCTGGCTTCCGAAACGCGGACCGGCCGCGGCCAGAACCAGGAACGCGAGCGCGGCCACGCGCAGGACTCCGCGTGCGAGCTGGCGGCGCCAGCTGTACCCCGGCGCCAGCGCGTCCTCGAGCTCCGGACTCACGAACGACGAGAGCGCGCCGCGCCGGCGGCGCGCCGCGAAGAGCATCAGGGCCGCCACCAGAGGCAGCGCCGCCAATCCCCACAGCCATATCGGTCGCGAAAACTCGATCATGCTTCTCTCTTACGGCGTCTCGCGCAGCACGGTTTCGGCCAGGCCCAGCTCGAGCAGGAACAACCCCACGGCGGGCACGATGAACCAGACAAAGCGCTCCGTATACTCAACGAACGTTTCCGATTCGACCTTGGTCTTCTCCAGCTTGTCGATCTGGTCGTAGATGGCCAACAGCTCCTCACGGTCGGTGGCTCGGAAGTAGCGTCCGTGGGTGATGGTCGCGATTTTGCGCAACGTATCTTCGTCGATGTCGACTTCGACGGAGATCAGCCGGCGCCCGAAAACCGGGTCATCCACAGGAATGGGTGCGCGGCCACGCGTACCCACGCCGACCGTGTACACCTTCAAGCCCAGCGACGCGGCAACGCGCGCGGCCGTGGTGGGATCCACCATGCCGGCGTTGTTCTGTCCGTCGGTGAGCAACACCACGATTTTGCTCTTGGCCTTGCTCGTGCGCAGGCGATTGCAGGCGGTGGCGAGTGCCACACCGATGGCGGTGCCGTCATCGAGCATTCCGAAATCGACCTGATCGACGAGGCGCGATAGGAGCGCGTGGTCGAGGGTCAGCGGACACTGCGTCATGGCGTCGGCCGAGAACACCACGAGTCCGATGCGATCTTCCGGCCGCTTGACGATGAAGTCCTTCACCACTTCCTTCGCCACATTGAGACGATTCTTGGGCTCGAAGTCCTGCGCCTGCATCGAACCGCTGGTGTCGAGCACGAGCATGATGTCGATGCCTTCGGAATACGTGGTGTGTTTGGAGCGTCCCGTCTGCGGACGCGCCAGTGCAACGATGACGAGCGTCAATACCAGCAGTCGCAACGCGAGCGCGAAATGGCGTTTCCACGCCGGGGCTTCGAGGCCCGCGCCCAGAAGCAGGTCGAGCGACGAGTACGCAACGCTGCGCTCACCGCGATGGCGCAGCACGTACCACGCCGCCAGCGGCACCAGCGCCAGGGCGCAGAGCACATATGGATAGGCGAAGCGGAACATAAGACCTACGACACCTCAGCAGAAGGCTGTGAAGGTGCGGGCGGCTCTGAAGGTGCCAATGGATCCGGCGTTGATACCACCGGTGTCGTATGAATCACGATCTCCCGCGCCCGATTTACGGCCACCGCAGCGCTCTCGGTGGTGGGAGTGAACTTCGCAAACTTCACCAGATCCGCTTCGTTGAGCAGTTTCTCGAGTCCGTCCACACTCACGCGACGGCGCTCCAGCGCGTCCATGAGCTCGTACGTGGTGCGGTCCATCGCTTCCACTTTGTAACGCGCCTCGACATAACGCCGCACCACATCCGTCACCAGTGTGTAGTGCTGCTTGAAGTCACCGCGCGCGGGCAGGGCCAGCGCCGCAATTCGCTCCAGCTCAGCAAGCGCAATCACCTCCGGCGGCAGGACTATCGCCGGCGTTTCCACAACAGTGCGGCGCTTCTTTCGTATCCACCACACCAAAGCTGCGACCGCCGCCAGAACGGCGAGCGCAATTCCACCCCAGAGCCAATAGTTGATGGGCGCCTTCCATTGCTCTTTCAGCGGATTCAAATCCTTCGCATCGGCGGCAATACGTTTGATGGGCACGCGCACATCGTCGGTCCAGGCGCGGATGGTGTCGCCGTTGGCAGCGAGAAAATCGAACTTGTTGGCCGGTACCACGGACGAGTCGATCGAGAGCGGAATGAACGTGACATCCGCGATGCGCTCGACCTGCTTGTCCTTGTCGTTCCGTGTCTCGGTGTACGCGACCGCCATGGTGCGGCACGTGCCCGGGTTGAGCTTCTTCGGTGTGAGCGGGCGCAGCGAATCCGGATTGAAAACGAAGTGATACTTGATGTGGAAACGCTGGCCGATGGTCAGGCTGTCGGGAGCGGTTTCGGTGCGCGTCGTGACTTCGGAAACCGCGGTCTTGAGACGCGCTGCCGGGACACTCGCGACGACGGTGGCGAGAAAAATGGCCGCGATAGCCGCGAGAGCGCGCATGTATTTCATGGTTGTCATGGCTGGAAGAAAATCAGCGCCGCTTCGCTCGAGACTTGAAAAACACGGAAAGCGGAACAATGTACTCCTGGCTGGTATCGATGCGAACGCAGTCGATGCCGTGGCGGCGGAAGACGGCTGCCGTCTCCTGGTTGCGCCGCTCCACGTAGGAGCGAAAGCGTTCACGCGCCGCGCGCGAGCCCACATCGATGACGCGCTCGACGCGCTCCTCCTGGTCCCACACGCGCATGAGCCCCGAGCCGTGCAGCTCTTCTTCGCGCGGATCGCTGAGCCAGATCGCCACCACGTCGTGCTTGCGCGCCGCCATCGCCAGCGGGCGCGAGAAATCCGGCGAGAGAAAATCGCTCACGATGAACACGATGCCGCGGCGCTTGGAAACGCGCAGGAGATAATCGAGCGCGGTGGCGACATCCGTGCGGTTGCGCCGGGGCTGGTAGAACAGAACCTCGCGCACCACGTGCAGCACGTGCTTCTTGCCTTTGTCGGGCGGAATGTACTTCTCCACTTCGTCGGAGAAGATGATCGCCCCCACCTTGTCGTGATTCTGAATGGCACTGAAGGCAAGCACCGCGCAGATCTCGGCGGCGGTGTCGAGTTTGGTCTTCCCCGTCGAGCCGAAACGGCCCGATGCGCTCACGTCGAGGAGAAACGTGACCACCAGCTCGCGCTCTTCCATGAAGCGCTTTATATAAGGAGCGCCCATGCGCGCGGTGACGTTCCAGTCGATGGCGCGGATGTCGTCGCCGGGCTGGTACTCGCGCACCTCGTCGAACTCCATCCCCTGCCCCTTGAATACGCTGTGGTATTCGCCGGAGAAGACGTCGTTCACCATGCGGCGCGTCGTGATCTCGATGCGCCGCACCTTTTTCAGAACTTCAACGAGGCTGCGATCGTCGGCCGAAGCCGCGTCACGTCGCGAGGTGGAGTCCGCCATGGAAATCAGGGCACCTCGATGTGATCGAAGATCTGCTTCAGGACCGCTTCGGAGTCGAGCCCCTCGGCTTCGGCTTCGTAGGTGACGATGACGCGGTGGCGCAGCACGTCGTAGCCGACCGCCTTCACGTCATCGGGAGTCACGTAGCCGCGGCCGCGCAGGAACGCGTGCGCGCGCGCCGACTGCGCGAGGAAGATGGTCGCGCGCGGCGAGCCGCCGTACGCAATCAGGTGCTTGATGTTGAGCTTGAACGATTCCGGATCGCGCGTCGCGAACACGATATCGAGAATGTAGTTTTTCACTTTCTCGTCCATGTAGATCTCGCGCACCGTCTGCTGCGCCTGCTTGAGCACGCCCGGATTGATCACGGGCTCGATGGTGGGCATGGGTCCGGCCGTCACCATCTCCATGATCTGTTTTTCTTCGTCGCGCGCCGGGTACGTCACCTTGAGCTTCAGCATGAAGCGGTCGACCTGTGCTTCCGGGAGCGGATAGGTCCCTTCCTGCTCGATCGGATTCTGCGTCGCCAGCACCAGAAACGGAAATTCGAGCGCGTACGTCTTGTCGCCGATCGTTACCTGGCGCTCCTGCATGCACTCGAGCAGCGCGCTCTGTACTTTGGCGGGCGCGCGGTTGATTTCATCGGCGAGAATGAAATTCGCAAACAACGGCCCCTTCTTCGGCGTGAACGTGTGGTCGCGCGGGTTGTAAACCTCGGTTCCCACCAGATCGGCAGGCAGAAGGTCGGGCGTGAACTGGATACGGCGGAACGTGGTGTCCACCGACGCGGCGAGGGTTTTCACCGAGAGCGTCTTGGCGAGGCCGGGAACGCCTTCGATGAGTACATGGCCGTCGCACAGAATCCCGATGAGCAGCCGGTCGACCAGGTAGCGCTGGCCAATGATGACGCGCTGAATCGACTTCTGCAGGAGCGGCACGAACTGGCTTTCGCGTTCGACACGCTCGTTCAGGGCCTGAATTTCGTACTGCATGAATTGCCTTTCCGGCGGCACCTCACGCGCCGCGCTATCGCCATTGAACAACAGTCCACGGCCCTGGTTCCGGTCCTGGACCGGGCGGTTGCACCGTGTTGAGCCGATGCGCTAGGATCGGCGTTTCGCATACCGCCGCGTTCGAACGTCAATCATGAACAAAGCTTGCGGGGGAATAACGCGCGGGACAGAATGACACCATGATAACCAACGAAGCCATCAAGTCAAGGCGCCCGGCCACCACGGCCGCGCGCATGCCGGCCTACGGCTGGGCCGGGCTGGCCTCCATGGTTGTCTTCGAGATCCTCCTGTTCGCCGCCAACAATACCCTGATCGGCTGGTTCTTCACACCCATCCAGTGGACGGGACTGATTCTCTTCCTCGACGGCCTGCGCAAGCGCCGCCGCGGCGAATCGCTGCTTTCCGACCATCCCATCGAGTTCTTTCTGCTGGCGGTGATTTCCATCGGCAGCTGGGCCATTTTCGAAGGATATAATGTGCTCCTTCGCAACTGGACCTATGTGGGGCTGCCGGTCAATCCATGGATTCGGTATTCCGGGTATGCGTGGGCCTTCGCCACCATCTCCCCGGCCATGTTCCTCATCTACGAAACTTTGTCGGATCTGTTGCCTGGAGAAGATACGACTTCGTATCCACGGCTCCCGAATTCGATTTTCTGGCCCTTCGTCATCTTCGGATTCCTGTGCCTGGCGATCCCGCTGGTCTTCCCGTCCACGTGGATGACCCCGTTGGTATGGATGGGGTTTGCGTTCTTCCTGGACCCCATCAACGGCCGGCTCGGCGAGCGTTCCATCCTGTCCGAATTCTTCACCGGTGAGCGCCGTTCCATGGCGCTGTTTTTTCTGGCCGGGCTCGTCGCCGGCGTCATCTGGGAATTCTGGAACTACTGGTCGACCGCCAAGTGGCACTACGACGTGCCCTACCTCGGCCATATCCGGATCTTCGAGATGCCCGTGCTCGGGTTTCTCGGCTTCATGCCCTTTATAATAGAGAGCCTCGCCATCTACCGGTTCGTGCGCCGCTTCATTCCCATCCGCGACGAGGCACGATATCTTGGCTGAAAACCGCGTCGACCACTTCGCCCGTCTCTTTTCGGTTTCCACCGTCATCTTCGACTTCGACGGCATCCTCGTCGACAGCGAGCGCCATCATATGGCCGCGTACAACGCCGTCTTCCAGAAGTACGGCCACACCCTCGACGAAACCGAATACTTCAAGTACTGGACGTCGCTCGGTCACGGTCCCGCCGGCGAAATCGAGCGTCACAATTTGAACATCGATCCGGCGGAGATCCGGCGTCAGAAGCGACCGACGTTCAGCGAACTGTGCCGGAACGGTACGGTGAAGTTTTTCCCCGAAGCGCGCGAAGTGGTGGAGCTGTTGTCGCGAGCAGGCAAGACACTCGCGATTGCGAGCGGGACCATGGTGACGGACATCACTGCCGTTCTCGAGAATGAAAAGTTGCTGGATCGTTTTGAAGTGATTGCAGGTTCCGACACAGTACCGGCCCTGAAACCATCGCCCGATGTGTTGCTTCACGTGGCACGCGAGCTCGACATCGCGCCGAGCGATGCGGTTGTCATCGAGGATGCCGAGAAAGGCATCGGGGCCGCGCGGGCGGCCGGAATGCCCGTCATGGTGGTGCGCACTCCAGAAACGAGCGCGATCGATTTCTCTTCCGCCGACCTCGTGCTCGACTCACACGCCGAGTGGCTCGAAATGAGCCGCCGCGCGCTGCCGCGTTAAACTATTTACTGTCACCGGTGACAGTAAATTATTTTACGCCCTGGTTCTTCGCGGCCATGAACATGCGCAGCACTTCGTTCATCAACCTCGCGTAGTTGCCACGTCCGGCGGAGCTCCGCTGTCACATTTTGTGCAGTCGAGCAACGTGCCGATCATTCGTGCCCGGCCTTCTTCCGTAAGAACCCAGGGGCGTTGCGACAGAGGCGGGTTGTGTCGCACGTGCTGAAAGTGACCACACGCGAGCTCTGCCACCCAATGGTTCTCTTCGTCGATGTGATATCCGACAATTGATCTTTGCATTCAGCTGCCCCGCCGACCGATCGTCCACGGCCAGATGAGTTGGCGCCTAGAGGGCGAGGAGTACTACTTCTTGGACGGGTCCTTCTTACGGGACCGCCTTCGTGGCGTGTTGGTCTCGATAATCCTGGCAAGAGCCCGCAATGCGTTGTTCACGGCCGCCTGGGTTGGGAACATTTCCGCGACGTCGGGATCAAGCAACACCAGGTTCGTGCTCTCCAGAAAGCGCTTCGCGTACTTCCCGCGGGTTCCGCCGGCGAAGTCATACTCAGAACGCATCGGCGCCGCCTTTGTTTTTCTGGTTCTAGAAGCCTTCTTCATATTTCTGTCTTTCGTAACGCGTCGCGATTCGCGCGCTGATGATAAGAATCCGATCGTGTCTTTCCGTGAGGGACAGGACAATCGACCTAACTGTGACATGCCGACCAGCACGAAGCGCGCTTCGTCGACTGAATGGGCCGGACCATCGATCGTAACTGAATGCTCGTCACCGAATGCAGTCATCGCCTCGCGGAAGTTGACCCCGTGCTTTCGATCGTTCTCGCGCGCCTTCGCCCCATCCCACTCGAATACCAATCCCATCCCGGCCACCTCCCCACCCAGATCAACGATAGCACCCGGAAAGTCTCCGCTCAATGGACACCTTGGCAACACGGGTGGTTACGTCGTGCATAGCGCGCTTCGTAGACCCGGGTGCTAATATCCAATTCATGTCGAAACGCTTCGCTGATGGCCCACTGACCGAGGGAGAGCAGGAACAGTTGCGCGAATTTCTTGCGCGTGGAGACGGTGCCGCCATGCCTCTCGACGCCGTGGACG
>DATNGX010000056.1:0-2686 GCA_035605755.1 Candidatus Krumholzibacteriia bacterium | reverse complement strand
CGTGGCGGCGCCCGACCTCTCCGCCCTCGTGCCGTCGTGGCGCGGCGCGATCACACTTTCCGGCACCGCGCGCGGAAAGTTGCCGCGTCCTGCCGTCAACGCCGAGCTCTCCGGCGACACGGTGCGCGTTCTCGGCTACGGCGCCCGGCACTTCGAAGGGCACATCAAGTTCGATCCGGAATTCGCCGAAGAGGCGGATGTCCGCCTCACGCTGTTCGATGCGATGCGCGGCAAGTCCAGGCTCGATACCTTGCGCGTGGTGGCGAGCGGACCGCGCGCAGGACACCGAATCGCCATTTCGGCGGCGAGCGGAAAAAAAGGAGGCACCATCACACTGAAAGGTGCGTGGGCGGATTCGTCATGGTCCGGCGCCGTCGAGGATGTGCGGCTGCACGAACCGGCGACGGGCACGTGGCGATCGCGCCGGCCTGCTCCTTTATATATCGCGCCCGGCCGCGCGTCGCTCGATTCATTGGTGCTGGTTTCAGGCAACGCCAATCTCGCGCTGCACGGGTCCTGGCAGCGCGGGGGCGATGCCGCGGGTACGCTGACCCTCAACGGATTCCCGCTCTCTCTTTTCGAATCGGGATTGCACGGCGCGAACATCACCGGTTCGCTCGGCGGCGAAGCGTCCTTCACCTTCCAGCCACGCACCGGCCTCGATGCGCACGCCAGCTTCACCGCCGGCCCCGGTGAAATCTCGTACATGGACAAGCGTCTCGCGTACAACGCGCACGTCGAGGGTCGCGCCGATGCCAACGGCATGGCGGCACAGGTCGACGCCGGCATCATGAACGGAAAAGAAAACGTGGCGGTGGTGAACGGAACCGTTTCCATTCCCGGCTTTGTCGCCGGGATTGATTCGCTCGGAGGTCACCCGGTGCAGGGGCAGCTCGATCTCGATTGTCGCGATATCGGTCCCGTGCTGGCCGTCCTGATGCCGGGTTTCGCGCGGTCATCCGGTGTGATGACCGCACACCTGGCTCCGAAAGGCACCACCGATCGCTTCCGCATCGAAGGCCAGGCGAAGCTCGAGAAGGCGCGATTCGACACGCGCGACGGACTGCATCTGCGCAACGTCGATCTCACGCTCAACTCCGACGGGCTCGGAACCGTGACGCTCGACGGCGGCGTCACCTCCGGTGGCGGCCGCGTGAACATCGTCGCGAGCTCCGCGCGCTCCGAGCAGGGATGGGTGAGCGGCACCTTCAGCGCCAGGGGCGAACGCTTCCAGGTCGTGAATCGCCCCGACGCGAAAGTGTTCGTTTCGCCCGATGTCGAGCTTCGCGTCGAAGAACGCAAGGCGCTCATCACCGGCACCGTGCAGGTCCCCTATGCGCGCATCGAAACCACGCAGGTGCCGGCATCCGCCGTATCGCCTTCGCCCGATGTAGTCATAGTCGAAGACACGCTGGCGGTGAAACCGAAGCTCGAGGTGCGCACGCAGGTGCGCGTGGCACTGGGCGACAGCGTCACCTTCAGCGGCTTCGGTCTGCGCGCGAGCCTGGGCGGAAGTCTCACCGTGAACGACGAGCGCGGACGGCCCACGCAGGGGACCGGCGAGATTCAGATCGAAAACGGCAGGTACCGGCTCTTCGGCAACGAGCTCACCATCACCCAGGGCCGTTTGATCTTCGGCGGCCCCATCGACAATCCCGCCGTGGACGTGCGCGCCATTCGCGGACTCACCACGCAGAACGTGGTGGCGAGCACCGGAGAATATGTGGGCGTCAATCTGCGCGGCACATTGCGCAAACCGGAGCTCTCGTTCTTCTCCAATCCGCCCATGTCACAGAACGAAATCATGTCGTACCTGATGACCGGGCACGCGCCCACGAGCGACCAGTCGGCGATGCAGGGTCTCGCCATGTTGATCGCCATGCAGCAGGGGCAACAGGTCGCCGGCGACATCGGCAAGAAATTGTCGCTCGAGACATATCTGGAGACCGGCGAAAACGCCGGAGAAACGTCGTTCGTGGCCGGAAAATATCTTTCGCCGAAACTCTACATCAGCTACGCCGCGGGTCTGTTCGAAAACACAAACACGTTCCGCGCGCGCTACTCACTCACCGGCCACTGGACGCTGCAGGGCGAGAGCGGACGATACGACAGCACCGATCTGCTCTACTGGTTCGAACGCGGCAAGTAGCGCAAAAAAACAGCCCCCGCATGAACCCATGCGGAGGCTGTTTGTTATTGTCTGACACCAGCTCTCGCCGGTGTGACTACCAGATATGAATGCGCTTCTCGGGCGCAACGTACAGCGAGTCACCCGGCTGCACGTTGAACGCGGTGTACCACGAATCCACGTTGGGCACCGGCCCGGTGACGCGGAATTCAGCGGGGCTGTGCTCGTTGGATGCCACCATGCTGGTGAGCATGGCGTCGCGCATCTTGGAGCGCCAGATCTGCGCGAATCCGAGGAAGAAGCGCTGGTCGCCGGTCAGACCGTCGAGCACAGGCGCTTCTTTGCCCTTCAGGCTCAACAGATACGCGTGGTGCGCGATCTCGAGCCCACCCAGATCACCGATGTTCTCGCCCAGTGTGTTCTCGCCGTTGACGTGAAGTCCCGGCAGAGGAACGAACGAGTCGTAACGGGCGACCAACGCGTCGGCCTTCTCCTTGAAACGATCGTTGTCTTCCTTGGTCCACCAGTCGCGCAGCACACCGTCGCCGTCCGACTTGC
>DATNGX010000055.1:0-4046 GCA_035605755.1 Candidatus Krumholzibacteriia bacterium | reverse complement strand
TCCAGGCCAAGCTCTTGCGCGTGCTGCAGGAAAAGGAAGTGGAGCGCATGGGCGAGGAAGGCCGCGTGCGCAAAGTCGACGTCAACGTCGTGGCGGCGACCAACAAGGACATCCCTCGACTTGTCGAGCAGGGCAAGTTCCGCGAGGATCTCTACTATCGCGTGAAGGTGGCGCAGCTCGAGATACCGCCTTTGCGCGAGCGCCGCGAAGACATCATCCCGCTGGCGGAGTATTTTCTGCGTGGCTTCGCCGAGGGCCGCAAGCAGCCGGTGCCGGCGTTCTCGCGCGACGCGCGCCAGTTCCTCCTGGGCCACTCGTGGCCGGGCAACGTGCGCGAGCTCAAGAACATGATGGAGTACGTGGTCGCGTTCCCGGACGAGAACGGCGTCATCAACACCGACGTGCTCGAGCGCCAGCTCAACAGCAGCGCGCCGGCGGCATTGAATACCTCCGATGCCGACGCCTCGCTGCGCCAGCTCGTCGATCGCTACGAGGAGCGCGTCGTGCGCGACGCGCTCGCCCGCAATGACAACAACGTGAGTGCCACCGCGAAATCACTCGGTCTTTCGCGGCAGATGCTTCACGAAAAGATCAAGAAGTACGGCATCGTCACGCGCGACGGTTAGCGCGCACCGCGGGCCGTAGAATTCCCGCCACGGCTCCCACGATCAGAAGCAGGATCGTCAGCGTCACCAGGATGCTCGGCGCCGCCGGCATGTCCAGGCTCACCGACCCCACCAGCCCGATGGCGCAGGCGAGAAATCCAAATATCCATCCGATGGTCATGGCGACACCCGGGCGCCGCGTCGCCAGAAGTCCGGCCACAGCGGGAATCACGAGCAGTCCGAACACGAGCAGCACGCCCGCCATCTGCACCGCGGATGTGACCACCAGACCGAAGGTGGCGTAGAAGAGCAGATCCCACAGGAACAATTTCCTCCCGCGCGCTTCGGCGCCGGCCGGATCGTTGGTGATCTCGAAGAACGGTTTGCGCAGCAGAATGTGCACGATGCTCACGCCCACATAGAGCAGCGTTACGCGCAGCACGTGTTTGGGATCGACTGTGAAGAGCGAACCCACCAGGGTTTCTTTCAGGTGCTCCGGTCCGGCCGGGCTTTTTTCGAGGATCAGGAACACCGCCGCCTGCGCGGTGGCGAACACGATGCCGATGAAGGCCTCGAGCGGAATGCCGCGCGCGCGCGAGCGTCCGCGCAGCCACGCGAACAGCGTGGCGCCCACGAACGTCATGCCCAGCGCCAGCATGTACGACGCAACCGGATGGTGCTCGAGGTCCATGGCGAGCGCGACCGCAACCCCGAGCGCCGCCATCTGCGCCAGTGCCAGATCGACAAAGAGCACACCGCGGCGCACGATGTGGAACCCGAGATAGGCGTGAATCCCGGCCAGCACCAGGCTGATGATCAGCGCCGTGCGAAAGAAGGGCAGCGCAAACGCATCGGTGAGCGCGTGCATTACGACTCTCCCTTCACGGCGGCGAGTGCTTTCAGCACGGCATCGATGTGCGCGAGATAGCTGCCCGCCTCCGCGCTGTCGCACGAGAGCGGCATCACCACCGACTGCACACCGGCTTCACGCTGGAGAAACTTGCCCGCGTCGGCCGAGAAGTACGGCTCCTGGATGAGCACCGCGATCTTGCGCGACTTCGCGATCGAGACCAGGTCGGCGAGGTGCCTTGCCGTGGGCGGAATGCCGGGCACGGGCTCGGCCTGTCCCGCGATTTCGAAGCCGAACGCATTCGCGAAGTACGGCCACGAGCGGTGGTAGGTGAAAACGACGCGGTTGGGGATGGCGTCGGCGATCTTCCTGTCGGCCGCGTACGCGGCGTCACATTGCTGCGCGAATTGTTCCGCGCGCGACTGATAGTCCGCCGCGTGCGCAGGATCCACCCGGCCCAGCGCTTCCGCAATGGTGCGCGCAATCACGCCGCCATTACGCGGATCGAGCCAGTAGTGCGGATTGCCGTTGGGATGCACGTCGCCCATGGAGGCGTCGACGGCGCCGGCCGGCTTTTCCAGCACGTTGACGCCGGCCGAGCAGTCCACCACCGCAAGCTTGTCGTTGCGCGAGCCGTCGATGATTGCATCCGACCACTGGTCGAGCCCCAGACCGCCTTTCAGGTACACGTTTGCCTTCGACACTTTCACCATGTACGAGGGCAGCACCTCGACACGGTGCGCGTCCGCGGTCGCCTTCGCGATGGCGAAACACTCCACCTGGTCACCACCGACACTGCTTGCAATCGACGCGAGGTCGGGGATGGATGCGGCCACCTTGATTTTCGAAAACGCTGCGCCGGGAATCACCAGCGCAACACATGTGAGCATGAAAAAGAATCCACGCATGCTGTCCTCCTAGAACTGATGGGCCTTGTGCGGGCCCATGGAAAAAATGGCGCGAAGTGTAATCGTGTTGATGGCGTCGGGCTCGGGGCTTCCGGGAGCGCTGCCCGGCATGTAGTGATCGAAGTCGATACGGAACGCGGTGGTCTCCTCCATGAGCGAAAGGCCTGCCCACACCTTGAAGGCATCGTCCCACGGAGTGCCGGCGACGGGACGTTGGTAGTGTTCGTAACCGCCGCCGACGTTGTAGCGCAGCTTGAAGTTGTAATCGGCGTAGAAGTAGCCGCCGCTCGCGTTGCGGCGATCGGTTGTGTACGCCGCCGCGGTCGAGTCCCATCCCGCCGCGTCGAGCTCCTGGTGCAGGAATTCACCCTGCAGCACGATGTACGACGTGTCGTTGCGGAAGAGCTTGGCCTTGGCGTCGGCGCCGTACACCGTGGTGCGCGCATCCGCCGCCACATTGTTGATGCCCGTCACCGCCGAGACACCGACTTCGAGGCCGGAGCGATCGCCGATGCCTGCGAAGCCGGCGAGGCGCGCGAGCCCCGCGGCACGCGGCGCCTCCGCATCGTCATCACCGCTCACAAGGGGATCGTTGGCCGCACCACTCGCTGCGCGCGCGACGCGAAACGTGTCGCCCTGCAGCCAGTCGGCGTAGCCGGTCAGAGAGAAGTCGCCGGGCGCCGGAATCCGCCCCGAGATTTCGACGCCGGTTTCATTCAGCGATTCTTCGCCCGGCAGATATGAAGAGAGAACGCGAAAACGTTCTGCAAACGGGTAGGCGTGCGGGTGCAGCGGGTTGAGCTTTCCAAAGGGCACGCGGTACTGGCCGCCCTTCAGTGCCAGGCCCAGCGGCAGACCGCGCAGCAATTGAAAGTAACCCTCTTCGATCGCGGCACCATCGGTGCCAAAGGTGAGCACGAAGGTGCCGCTCGCGTACGGATTCAAGTACGCGTCGAACACCGCTTCCACTTCGCCCGGATCGAGCGTCGCGTGATTGTGGTCGGGACTTGCCTGATCATCCAGCCAGCGCGTGAAGGGCTGGCCGATCACAGAGATATTGGGATTGGTCACACCGGCCAGAGCCGGAGTGGCCAACGCAAACATGGCGATCGCAATGATCGCGAGTGGTCCTCGCATGAAGATACCCTCCATGGTGAAACGCGCCCCCCGAGCACGAGCGGCGTAAGCGTCGCCGGAGTCTCCGGCGGCGGCGAACCTAAAGGAGGGAGAGTGGAGGTGCGCGAGTGTCCGCAATCGTGACTGCTGCGGACTGAACTGAAGGTACCGAGACGAGAGAGTGTGTGAAGACCGGCTCGAGAGGAACACCCGCGCAGACCGCCAACGGCTGCTGGCAGGCGGGCGAGTGCAGCTGGCAGACCGCGCACGGCGCGTGCAGCCGGCTGTCGTCGTGGTGGTGCGCGGCGTGGAGCGGTCCCGCGATGACCACCGCGAGGACGGCGATCAGCGCGATCATCACCCGAAGAGCCGTGCGCTGACGAAGCATGGAGAAGAGCATGCGCCCGCCGGATGCGTGTGTCAAGCGGGCGGTGACGGGCGCGCGGTCATGCGGCGCGAGAGGCCGTCGCGCATGCGCGGCAGGAGCCGCGAACGATGAATGCTGACGAGAGTCCATAACAGGAACATAACCATGAACACGGTGGGAACGAGCGAGTTCCCGCCATG
>DATNGX010000054.1:0-8088 GCA_035605755.1 Candidatus Krumholzibacteriia bacterium | reverse complement strand
GCCGTCGTTGGCTTTGTAGGTTTGATAGTCCCCGTCGGGCGTGGTGTTCATCAGGTTCACCAGAGCGCCGTCGCGGTCGGCGTGCAGCAGCGCATC
The DNA here is from genome assembly GCA_035605755.1 of Candidatus Krumholzibacteriia bacterium. GTDB lineage: Bacteria > Krumholzibacteriota > Krumholzibacteriia > WVZY01 > JAKEHA01 > JAKEHA01. Next base: position 7,992 of record DATNGX010000054.1, on the reverse strand, counting down.
CCATTCGCGGCCCCACACCACCTTGATGACATTCCATCCCGCACCGCGGAAGAACGATTCCAGCTCCTGGATGATCTTGCCGTTTCCGCGAACCGGGCCGTCGAGGCGCTGCAGATTGCAGTTCACCACGAAAATCAGATTGTCGAGCTTCTCGCGCGACGCGAGCGTGATGGCACCCAGCGACTCGGGCTCGTCCATCTCACCGTCGCCGAGAAACGCCCACACCTTCTGCTTCGACGTATTGCCGATGCCGCGATTGGCGAGATAACGGTTGAAGCGCGCCTGATAGATCGCCATCAAGGGCGACAGTCCCATCGACACCGTCGGGTATTCCCAGAACGTGGGCATCAGCCACGGGTGCGGATACGAAGAAATGCCGCCTTCCTGCGGAAGCTCGTGGCGGAAATTCTCGAGATGCTTCTCGGTGAGACGGCCTTCGAGGTACGCGCGCGCATAAATGCCGGGCGCGCAGTGGCCCTGGTAATAAATGATGTCGCCGCCGTCGGGATGATCCTTGCCGCGGAAGAAATGGTTGAAGCCCACTTCATAGAGTGTCGCGGCCGACGCGTAGGTCGAGATGTGACCGCCGATGCCGGGATCCTCGCGGTTGGCGCGCACGACCATCGCCATGGCGTTCCACCGCGCATAGCTCTTCAAGCGACGCTCGATGGCGCGGTCGCCCGGATAGCGCGGCTGTTGCACGACCGGAATGGTGTTGATGTAGGGCGTGTCGCCCGGGAAGTTGACGCGCACACCGTAGGATGTCGCGCGGTCCTGCAATCTCTGCAAGAGCTCGGCCACGCGCACCGGGCCGTCGCTCTGATACACGTAGTCGAGCGACTCCAGCCACTCGCGCGTTTCCTGTCGGTCTTCGGCTGATTCCTGTTCGGTGGGCGCGTGACCCGTTTTCTCCGGCGTCACCGACGGTGCGGCCGGATCACTGGGCGGAACCACGTGTGAGTGGGAATCTTCGCTCGCGGAGGCCTCGTTGTTCGAATCGGATTTTGCTCGCGATTTGGCCATGTCCTGATCTTTGATCGTACTCATGAATCCTTGACCTGTGCGGCTCTACGGGGATGGGCCCGGCGGTAGGAGCGGGCCTTGGATTCGGTTCGGCGCATCCCCGAGTGACGCCGCCGGAAGTAACCCAACGATACGTCACTCGGGGAGTTGCGTCAATCGGAGCTAGATCGGGCACTTATGCCCGATATCCATGAAGAAATGGAGGGTGAACCTCGAGAAATCCGCGAGCCCGATCGGAGCGCCGAGCGGGGCCGCAATATCGGCACACGCAAGGTATGTCGCGCCAGGGTTGGCGGCGGAGGGATAGTGCGTGACGAACCAGGAGAAATCCGCGTTGGTGACGCGCGAATCGGGACAGAGAATATCTGCCGCGCACGGCGGCGGTCCGGGCGCGCCAGCGGACTTGTAATCCGGGCTATGAGTCGCAATCGGCACGCACAACGGCGAGCCGCAATGCCCCGGACCCTGCAAGACCGCACCCTGGATGACAATGTACAGTCCCGTCTCGCAACCGCCTGCGGCGGGTTCGTTGCTGAACGTTGTCTGGCCCTGCGCGTTGGTAGGGCTATCCGCGTTGCTGCCCGAGCTCAGGCCACACAGCAGAAGCCCGTCGTTGCAACCCACCAGCCACATATCTTCCGCCACGATGCCGGCGATCGGTGTATTCGAATTGTCGCGAAGGGTCAGGGTGATCTGACAGTTGCCACCGCCAATTGGTGACGTGAGAGGATCGCCATCGCCCTTCGGACACACGAGGACAGTTCCGGCATTGTATGTCGCGCTCGACTTGCACATGTCAATGATGCCCTGCGCCGCGGCATCGGCGGCGGTCAGCCAGCACACCAACGCCATCGAGAGCGCAATGAGTGGGAAAACGCGATTGATCATTCCAGCACCTCGAGGCGGGCAGGACGATAGGCGCACGGGGCGAGCCCTTGACGCCCGCGTGCGCAGGTCGGCTGTACAGGCAGGATCGTGGCGTTAATTATAACGCAAACACGATGGGCGGTTCAATCCGTCCAGTACTTCTCGAGGTGCAGGTTGCCGGGATGGCGCGGGGTGTGCTTGTGAAAGCCGCGCGCCGTGAGATCCGCCTCCATGAGCTCGATCATTTCCGGATTTCCGGCCAGGTAGACGTGGCATTCGCTAGGTGAAACTGGCGTACCCGTCAGCGATTGAAAGCGCGCCGGATCGAGGAGATCGTTGACGCGACCGCGTGCACCGTTCCACGTGTCCGCGCTCTCACGTGTCACCGTGGGGAGATAGAGCAACGTTGCGTCGCTTCGCGACGCTGCTTCCAGCTCCTCGCGATAGCCCAGGTCGCGCGCATAGCGCACACCGTTCATGATGATGATGCGACGCCACGGTGGATTGTCGCGATACGTGCGATACATCGACACACACGGCGCAATCGCGGTGCCGGTCGACACCAGCACCAGATCGCGGCCGTGCGTAAAACCGTGTTGCAGCGTGAAGCCTCCGCTCGCTTTCGGTGAAAGCCACACGCGCGCGCCCACCTGCTGCGCGAAGAGCCACGATGTGAACTCGCCGTCGTCCACGTGGACCACGAACAATTCGACGTGCGAGCGCTCCGCCGCGGAGGAGCCGATGGAGTACGAACGCTTCACCAGCGATGGCACTCCGTTCTCTTCCATGTTGCGGCCCACCGAGACGAACTGTCCGGGGTCGAACGGCGGAAACGGTTTCTGGTCGGGAGAAATGTGGAGGAAGCAGAGCCCCTCGTGGAGATCGCGTCGAGCCACAATCGTGGCATTGTATGGCTGCGGCTGGGTCATGGTGGGTCTGCGGCCACGCTACCACAGCGTTTCGCTGCCAACCAAACCCCATCGCGCCGGAATGGGCCTTGACTATTGCCCCATGCAGACTAAACTAGGGCGATATTTTGCCGGCGCCCCACGAAACGCCTGCAAATTGTGGTGCCATCGCTGGAAATCACGCCAGCGGCTCCGACTCTTCTCACAACGTATACCGTGCAATACCTGGGAGCGATTTAATGAAGCGCACCGTGGCGTTTTTGGCCGCTGTCTGTCTCTCGACAGTCATTCTTTCCGCACATCACGCATCGGCACAGACCGATCCGCCCCCGCAGACACCGCCGCCCCCGGTGTCGGATGCGTCGGGCGATACGTTGAAAACGGGCAATCCCGCCGCGGAAACCCCGACGGCGACGCCGGCGCAGGCCCCCGACACGTTGTCGGCCGGTGCCAAAGCGCGTCGCGAGCACCTGGCGCGCGAGACTCCACGCACCTACGTGATCTCGCTGGGTATCGGCTCGGCGGTTGCTTACAAACCGGACGAGCTCACGGACAGATTCAGCCCATCGTTTGGAATGATGTTGTCATTCGGCGCGCGCCAGTACGGATTCATGGCGGGCATCAACTTGAACTACAACTTCTTTCTCGCCGATGGGACCACGCCCAATGATCTGAGCACCGGCACCATTTTCGCCGAGCTCCAGTACAGCCCCGGCAGCTCGAAAGCGCGGCCGTATCTCGTCGTTTGCGGCGGATTGTTCCGCTCGTGGATCGTAAATCTGGATTATTCGGAAACCGTACTCGGCTACGGCGGCGGTGCCGGAGTCAATCTGCAGATTGGCGCAAAACGGGACTTGTTCCTCGATGCACGTTATATCGAGGGGCAGACGCGCAAGTTCAGCGTGGACCAGTCCAACATGGTGATCATTCCCATCCGCTTCGGCGTGACCTGGCAGTTCAAGTAAGGAAGAGTTTCTTCTCGGAGCCTTCCTGCGCCGACGATCCCGCGCGCGGCTCGCCCACGAGCCGCGTCAGCAACCCGACCACATCCTCGTAACCGGGAACAGTGAAGCGCGCCTGCGTCGCCACGACGCCGACGCGAATCGAATGCGCGCTGGCCGGCAGCGCGCGGAACATGTCCTCGTCGGTCGTGTCGTCCCCGATCGCCAGCACGAAATCCTGATCGCGCACGAACTCGAGCGCGGCCTGCGCTTTGGAAATGTGCACGTCGCGCACCTCGACGTTGCGGTTTCCCGGCACCACCACCAGATCCATGTTGGCGGTGAGCTGTGTCAGCATGTCGGCCAGCTCCTGCGCGCGCAGGATTCCCAGCTCGGGGTCGGCCTGGCGCCAGTGCCACACCACTGAATAATCCTTTTCCTCGACGAACGTACCGGGCAACCGGTCCGAGGCTTCGCGCAGGATCGGCAGTACCTTGTCCTTCCAGTCCGTGCGCATCGGGCGCGTGAGCTTCCACTGATGGTCCGGAGAGCGCTTGATCCATGCGCCGTGTTCCGCCACGACATGGATGGCCGAATCGACGAACCACTCGGCCATGGTGTCCTTCGGCCGCCCCGTCACCAGCACGAGTTCGGTACCGGCGTGATGCGCGATGCGTCCCAGCACTTGCAGCAGCGCGGGCGAAGGCTTGGCCGCATCCGGGCGGCGCGCAAAGGGCACCAGCGTTCCATCGTAATCGATCAGGAGAAGCCGGCGCTGCGCGGCGCGATAACCCGCGACCAACGCGCGACGGTTCTCCGCCGTCATGAGGCCGCTGGTGAAATGCTTCTGCTGTTCGCGAACGTTGTGCAACCGGTCCAGAAACTCGTTCGCCCACCGGCGCACGTCGTACTTGTGCAGGCGCTCCTGCATGACACGCAGCCGGTGCTCCTGCTCATCCAGCGGCATTTCGAGCGCGGATTCCAGGGCCTGCGCAATCTCTTCGCGCGTGGTGGGATTGATCACGATCGCTTCGCCCATTTCGCGCGAGGCACCCGCCATCTCGGATAGAATCAGAACACCTCGCCCGTCCACGCACGACGCCACGTATTCCTTGGCGACCAGATTCATTCCATCGCGCAGCGGTGTCACCAATGCCACGTCGCCCGCGGCATAGAAAGCCACCAGCTCGTTGAAATCGAGATTGGTGTACTGGTATGAGATCGGGGTCCAGTCCAGAGAGCCGTATTTGCCGTTGATGCGGCCGATGGCTTCGTCGATCTGGCGCTTCATGCTCTGGTACTGGTCCACGTTTTCGCGCGACGGCACGATCACCAGGGCCAGCACGACACGCTTGCGCCACTGCGGATAGCGGCGCAGGAAGTACTCGTAACCGCGCAGGCGATTCACCACACCCTTGGTGTAATCCAGACGATCCACCGACACGATCATCTTGCGCTCGCCCACCGTGGCGCGCAGCGCATCGCGCCGGCTTATGTTCTCGGGCGCCAGCGCCGCGTTGCGGAACTTCTCGTAGTCGATGCCCATGGGAAACGCGTCTACTTCGGCCAGATGATCACGCGCGAGCACGCGTCCCAGCGTGTGGTCATGTCCCAGCAGGCGGAGCACGCAGCGCAGGAAGTAATTGGCGTATTCGTTGACGTGAAAGCCGACGAGATCCGCGCCCAGAATCCCCTCCAGAATCACGTCACGCCAGCGCGCCGGCAGCATGCGAAAGATCTCGAACGACGGAAACGGAATGTGCAGGAAGAAGCCCACCGCATTGTCGGGCAGTCGTTCTTTCAACATGCGCGGGAGAAGCAGCAGGTGATAGTCGTGCACCCAGATCACGTCGCCGGGACGCGCGATGCGCGCCACCGTGTCGCAGAAGATGCGGTTCACGCGCCGGTAGTCGTCCCAGTAGCGGTCCTTGAATGCGGCGATGGACGGGAAATAATGGAAGAGCGGCCACAACGTGTCGTTGCAGAAACCCTCGTAGAAGCTGAACATGGTTTCCGCGTCGATGAACACGGGCTGCGCGCCGTGCTCGCGCGCAAGCACTTCGCGCACCTCGTCCTCGCGTTCGGCGGGAACTTCGGTGCCCGGCCATCCGATCCACACGGCTTCCTGCCCGCGCTGCGCGACCGCTTCGAGATAGGAGCCGATGCCGCTGGCGAGACCGCCGGAGCTCGGGTGATACGACAATCTGTCGCGGTCAACCGAGACCGTAACCGGCAGCCGGTTGGACACGATGAGCAAACGTTTCATCGGAGGCTCATTCTTTCGCAGTGTGGCAAGTCGTCGCATGTCGATCAACTCCTGCTCAACTGGTGCGCTGCGTTGATGAGCGCCATGTGTGAATACGCCTGCGGAAAGTTGCCCAGAAGCTCGCCGGTCTGCGTGTCCACGTCTTCGGACAACAGACCCAGATGGTTGGCGCATCCCAGGACGCGCTCGAATGACGCGCGCGCCGACTCGTGCTCGCCGATCACATCGAGCGCTTTCACCATCCACAGCGATGCAATGATGAAGGCGCTGCGCGGCACACCGAAATCATCGGCACTCGTATAGCGCATGGTGAATCCGTTCCGGCCCAGCGCTTTTTCGCACGCGCGCACGGTGCTGATCCAGCGCGGGTCGCTCGGTTCGATGAAGCCGAAGCGCTCGGCCTGCAGGATACTGATGTCCAGCGCCTGAGAGCGGTAGGCTTGCGTAAAAGCACCGATCTTCTGGCTCCAGCCACGCTGCAGAATGTCGGCGTGGATGGTCTGCGCCACGCTCTTCCATTCACGGGCGAGGCCGGTGTGGCCGACACGCGTCGCCATCTCCGCTCCGCGATCGACCGCCACCCACGAAAGGATCTTGGAGTGTGTGAAGTGGCGCCGGCGGTGCCGGTACTCCCAGATGCCTGCATCACGGTTGGCCCACTCGCGCGCCGATGTGCGCACCATGAACTTCACCAGCGACCACATCTCCTCCGTCATCGGCTCGAGCTCGTAGCGGAACGAGTAGAGATAGATCGTGTTGAGCACCTCGCCGAAAATGTCGTTCTGGCGCGTGCGGCTGGCCGCGTTTCCGATGCGCACCGGGCGCGAATCGCGGTAGCCCGCCAGGTGCGGCAGGATCTCTTCGTCGAGATCGTGGCTGCCGTCGATGCGATACGCGATCTGCACCTTGGTCTGCTTGCTCTCGAACACGCCCAATAGGAAGCGCACGAAGCCGCGCATCTCGTCGAACTGGCCGCAGCGCGCCAGGGCCTCGAGCACGAGCGATGAGTCGCGCAGCCAGCAGAAGCGGTAGTCCCAGTTGCGCACCTCGCCGATGGTCTCGGGAAGCGACGTGGTGGCCGCCGCCACCATGGCACCGGTGTCCTCGTAGGTGAGCAGCTTGAGCGTAATGGCGGAGCGCAGCACCTGATCGGCCCACTCCGCGGGCAGGTGACAATGGCGCGACCAGTCTTCCCACTGCGTGCGCGTACGCTCCATGAGATCGCGCACGTATGCGTGCGTGGGCGGCGACATCTTCTCGTGATACGAGAGCACCATGAAGTGCTCGTCGTCGATTTCTATGGGTGTTTCGGCCAGCACGGCGTCGAGGTCGAGGCTGGCGTACAGAAAAATATCCTCGAGCGCGTTGGTGGCTTCGATCAACCCGTCGCGACGGGCGATGTTCGTGCGATTGCGGCCGTAATCCAGGCGTGGGTTGAAGGCGATGCTCACGGCGGGACGCCCGCGCAGCGGCGTCAGCACGCGATGGATCTCCAGCGGTTTCTGCCATGTGCGCCCATCGTGATAGCGCGGCATGAAATCCGTCAGCGCGAACGCGCTCTCGCCGTCGTCGAATTCGGTGCGAAGGATGGCGGTGCCGGGAAGATAGCTCTGCGCAACACGCGCCGGCCGCGCCGGCGCTACCTTGAACGCACCGGCGGCAGGATCGATGAGCGCGCCGAAGATCGACGGGCTGTCGAAGCGCGGCAGGCAACACCAGTCAATCGAACCGGTCTCATGAACGAGCGCGGCCGTATTGCAGTTTCCGATGATTCCATAGCGCATGTGCCATCTCGGGGGATGAAGAAAGAGACGCGCAGCCCCCGGGCAGGACTGCGCTTCCGTGGTACCCTAAATAAAACACCTGTTACACATGCGCGCAATCCGTGGAGTTGCAACAAAAAGGGGTGGCGGAAATACCGCCACCCCTCCGTGGAATTACTGACTACGATGAAATACTACGCGGTCATTCCCGCCGCTTTGACCTC
>DATNGX010000053.1:0-2315 GCA_035605755.1 Candidatus Krumholzibacteriia bacterium | reverse complement strand
CCTGGAATACCTCGACTCCGTCGGGTGCACGGTGCGCAAAGGCAACGCCCGCATGGCCGGGCCGGGGCTTTCGGACGCAAAGAAACGCAAAGAAACTGGTCGATAATCGCAAGTTGCCACTACCCGGATCGCGAGAATCCTGATATAGTAACTCTTGTCATGAAACTCCTCTCTCGCGTCCTGCTCGTTGCTGTGGGGCTGGCGGTCCTCTCCGTCCATGCGCCGGTCTCCCGCGCCGAGCAGCTTCCCATGGAAAAACGGGCCGTTTCAGGCACCGTGACCCTCGAGTACGCGGGCCAGTCGTTCCGTGTGAACGCCACGGCTGCGGTCAAGATCCGCTTCGAGCTGATCGATGACACGACGATCCATCTGACGCTCGCCTCGGACGATTCGTCGCCCGGCAAGGTCTCCATCTACTGGGTGAACTTCTCCAAGTACGTCTACCTCGGTCAGATCCCGCTCAGCGAACCCTGGACGGGCGATCTCAATACCGAGGGCGGCTTCGTCGATCGTTAGACCTCTTCGACCGCTTCATTCCTCGCTTTTCTCTGGCCTTTCGTAAAGTTTTTTTACGCTCCGTTAATCCCTTTTACGCACGGCAAATTTGACGCCTCGGGCAGGCGCCTGTATGTGTCTATAACTTGTTGTTATAGTGCTACTTGATGAGATTTAGCGGGGAGCTACTTGGCATGCCGATTGCAAAATGCACTATCGGCGGACGCTGACGCATTCGAAGGAAGCTCCAGCAGGAGCGACGGGATACAGGAAGATGTGTCAGATTCTTGCCAACTGGAGGCTGGTGTATCGGAGGCTGCGTGCTCGAAACTGATTCTCGTCGGTGACGGGCGCCTTCCCCTGAACGGCTCGCCAAGCCAGTGAATCATAGCCCTTGCCCTTAGCGTGATTCCGAACGGCACCACCTCCAGGAACGCGAGAAGAGGGAAACACCCCAAAGTGTTTCCCTCTTTTTTTCCCTCTTCCGGTCCGCGGCTGTGCCAGAGTCGGCTGCGGACCGGAGAGGCTTTTTTTTTAACCGGCGCTCGCCGGCAACCTGGGTGGGACCATCACCATGGTTTCGCGCTCGCACCGCACCTGTCCCGGAGCCGCCCCGCGAAATTTTCTCACGTAACGACGCCGGGTATAAATGACCGGTACCAGCCCGCTGTGTCTCGCCCGGGAAAAATGCGCGGCAATCGACGCCGTCTGTTCGATGATGCGTGCCGGCGGGGCGTTGGTGCCGCCGCGCGGACGCAGCACGACGTGGGATCCGGGAACGCCTTCGGCGTGAAACCACCAGTCGGTCGGAGCCGAGACATGAAATGTGATCTCGTCGTTCTCGGAATTGTTGCGGCCGACAATCACGAACCACTGCGGGTCGAGATCGAACGTTCGATAGGTCTTCTCCTGAACCACCTTGCGCGGTGAGCCGGGTGTCCGCTGCGCGCTGCGCTCGAGCGCGATTCCGAACTTGGCGCGCATGACTTCGTAGAGCTTGAGCGCATCACCGAACGACTTCACGTCGGCGAGCATGCCGAGCGCGGCTTCGAGTTCCGGAGCCTCGCTGCTCACGGTCTGGTAGCGGCGCGTGAGATGTGCGAGACCCTTCTCCAGCTTGGCCGCGCGCCGGAAGCGCTTCTCGACCTGCACGTGGATGGGAAGCGCCGGATCGAGCTTCACGCGCAGCGTGCGTTCTGAATCGTACAAATCCGGAATTTCAGCCGATTCGCTTCCGGCCCGGATGCGCGTCTGGTACGCCGCCAGCGCTTCCGCTTCGCGACGTTCCTCCGCGTGTGCGTTCGCACCCGCGATATCGCTCTCCAGGTTTTGCGCGAGACGGCGCAGCGTGTCCAGCTTCTTGCGCGCCGGGCGCGCGATCCGATGCAGCATGAGCGTCTGCGCTTCCTCGAGAATGAGCTCGCCGGCGTGAGAACATGCGGTGCGCGCATCGTTGAAGGTACCGAGCACATTGGCGTCGGGGGGAAGTTCCGCGCGCGGCGGATAGGGTGCAGCGGAGGCCACACGGCGGGTGGCCACGAGCGCGAACCGCCCTTCATGTGACTCGTCCCGGGCTGCTTCGCTGTTTGGAGCATGTGTCCGCGCTTTCGCGCGGATATCCCCTGTCGCGCGGCTTTCCCGGCCGACCATTTCCAGCCGCGATTCGCCGGCGAAGAGCGCCGCGTTGCCGTTGGCGCCGAACAGGCTGATACGCAGGCGCAAGCGTTGCTGCTCGCGCTGCGTGGCAATGTCGATTTGCAGCACGCGGCCCTCCACGGAAACATCCTCCACCTGCGCGCCACGCACTGCCGCGAAGCGCG
>DATNGX010000052.1:0-3672 GCA_035605755.1 Candidatus Krumholzibacteriia bacterium | reverse complement strand
CGCGCGCTTCGACCCGACCGCATCGTCATTCGCATCGCGCCCCGACGCTCCCGAATTGGTGTCGCGCGGCCCGCTCACGCCCGACCACGTAATTCGCACCAAGCGCGTGGCCTGGGTGATGGATGACGACGTGGAAGAATCGGTTGGCCGGTTCACGGCCGCGTACCGCGAGTACTTCGAACGCAACACCGACGGTGCCCTCACCTGTCTCGATCCCGCTCCGCGCTGGGCACTGTGGCCGGGGCGCGGGGTGGTGGTGTTCGGCCGCTCGCAGGGAGAGCTGAACGCGGTGAACGATATCGTCGCGCACACGCTGCCCGCGATCGAGCGCGCCGAGCAGCTGGGCGGCTGGCAGGCGCTGCCCGAGGACGCCATTTTCGACGTCGAATACTGGGAGCTCGAGCAGGCCAAGCTCTCGCGCGCTCCCCGGGCCGCCGAGCTGGCGGGGCGCGTGGCGCTGGTAACCGGTGCCGCGAGCGGCATCGGCCACGCGTGCGTGGAAGCGTTTCTCGCGCGCGGCGCTTCGGTGGTGGCACTCGATCGCAACGACGCGGTGACATCCATGTTCGACGAAGCGCGCGTGGCGGCATTCGCGTGCGATGTCACCGATGCGACCGCGGTGGAGTTCGCGATCGAGAGTGCGATTCGCCGTTACGGCGGACTCGACGCCGTCGTGAGCAACGCCGGCGTATTCACGGAAAGCGCGCGCATCGCCGAGATCTCCGGGGAAGTGTGGCGCAAGAGCATGTCTGTCAATCTGGACGCGCACCGCATTGTGCTGCAGAAGACCATCCCGTTCCTCGAATCGGGCATCGATCCTGCAGTGGTGATGGTGGGCTCGAAGAACGTGCCCGCGCCCGGCAAGGGCGCCGCGGCCTACTCCGTCGCGAAAGCGGGGCTGACACAGCTGGCGCGTGTGGCCGCGCTCGAGCTGGCGGCCTCCGGCATTCGCGTCAACGTGCTGCACCCGAACGATGTGTTCGACACGGCCATCTGGACGCCGGAAGTGCTGGCAGCGCGCGCGAAGGAGTACGGCATGGACGTGGAGTCATACCGGCGTCGCAATTTGCTGCGCGTCGAGGTGACTTCCGCCGATGTGGCGGCGCTCGCGGTGGCGCTCACCGGACGGCTGTTTGCAAAGACTACCGGCGCCCAGATTCCCGTCGATGGCGGGAACGACCGCGTAGTTTAGCGGAGCTTCTTGCTCCGCGCTTTCCTGCGGAGTAGTCTTGAGTATCATGCGTATTTTCACTGTGCTGTTCGTAGGCCTTTTCCTGATGGCCTGCGTGGCACCGTCGTTGGCTTCGAATACGCCCCCCCAGGCCCCCGTCTGCGCCGCCTGCGGCAAGCCCGTCAGCGGATCCAGCTTCACCACCAAGGGCGCCGTCTACCACGCCGCGTGCTTCCGCTGCGCCTGGTGTAATCGCGCCATCACCGGGCCCTATTCCGAGTACAAGGGCAAGAACTACCACAACGATTGTTTCGAGCGTCACGTGGCGCTCAAGTGCGCGCTGTGCGGCGACATTGTTCGCGGCGAATATCTGCAGGACTTCTGGGGCAACTCGTACTGCATGAAGCACGAGCACGACGCGCCGGTGTGCGACTCGTGCGGCCGCTTTGTCTCCGACAAGACCACCGGTGGCGGGGTTCGCTACGACGACGGCCGCTACATCTGCAATGTGTGCCGTCCCAAATCGATGACAGACATCGACGACATCCTCGGTCTCGTGCACGAAGTGGCCGGACACATGCGCACCATGGGCATGAAGGTGGACTACAACGGTATTCGCATCCACCTGGTCGGTCGCAATGAAATGCAGAAGCTCTCCGGGCATCACTCGGAGGGCCTGCGCGGGTTCACCGATTATCGCGAAGAATATCGCGTCTTCGGAAAATCGTACGACCGGCACATGGACATGTACCTTCTGTACGGCATGCCGCGCATGGAGCTCATCTCGACCATCGCCCACGAGCTTGGCCACGTATGGCAGTTCAACCACGGACGTTTCCGCAACGACCGCGCGTGGAACGAGGGCAGCTGCAACTACACCGCGTACCTGGTGCTGGCCAGGTATCCCGGCAAGGAGAGCGCGTTCTTCCGCACCAGCCTCACCCGCGACGACGACAATGTCTACGGACAGGGCTTCCGCCGCGTGAAGTCACTGGCTGAGGCCGAGGGGACGAGAGAGTGGCTGCGTTACCTCACCCGCAGCACCGATTTCCCCTCGGGATACTAGTACCCGGCGACCAGCCGCATTGCGCGCTATCGCGCGCTTTGTTATCATGCCGCGCACCTGCGCTCTGCGGGTCCTCAGTTCGTCCGTAATTATCTATCCCGAAAGGAAATCAATGAGCAGGCACCGGGTCGTCCTGTTGCCGGGAGACGGAATCGGTCCTGAAGTTGTCGAAGCGGCGCGCCGCGTCGTCGATGCTTCCGGGCCCGAGATCGAATGGGTGCCGATGGAGATCGGCGCCGTCGCTTTCGAAAAATACGGCGATGCGCTTCCGGCGGATGTACTGAAGGAAATTCGAGCCTGCGGCGTCGCGCTCAAGGGACCGACGACCACTCCCATCGCGACGGGGCACGTTTCCGCCAATGTGCGCCTGCGCAAAGAGCTCATGCTCTTCGCCAACGTGCGCCCCGTGAAGACGGTGCCCGGCCTCGAGACTCCCTACGGCAATGTCGACCTGGTGGTGGTGCGCGAGAACACCGAGGACCTCTACGCCGGTCTCGAGAACGAAGTCGCCCCCGGGGTGATCACATCCATCAAGGTGATCACGGAGACGGCCAGCCGGCGCATTGCGAAGTTTGCCTTCGAGTACGCGATGCGCTGGGGACGTCACCGCGTGACGGCGGTGCACAAGGCAAACATCATGAAGAAGGCGGACGGTCTTTTTCTGGAGTGTTGCCGGCAGGAATCGCTCCCGTTTGAAGGCCGCGTGCGTTTCGACGACATCCTCGTCGACGCGCTGGCCATGAAGCTCGTCACCAACCCCACCCAGTTCGACGTGCTCTTGCTCGAAAATCTCTACGGCGACATCGTGAGCGATCTCGCGGCGGGCCTGATCGGCGGGCTGGGCCTGGCACCGGGTGCGAACTACGGCCCCGACTGCGCGGTGTTCGAAGCCATCCACGGCTCGGCCCCCGACATCGCGGGCAAGGGCATCGCCAATCCGATCGCGATCATTCTCTCCGGTGCCATGATGTGCCACCATCTCGGCGACACCGAGTCGTACGTGCGCATTCGCAAAGCAGTGCGCACCATCACACGCGATCATCGTGAGCTCCTGACGCCCGACCTGGGCGGCCACGGCAACACGCGCTCTCTCGGCGATGCCATCGTGAAGGAAGTCGAACGCCGGCGTCGCGAGCCCGCAATGGATTAGGAATACGTATGATCATCAAACCTAAAGTCCGAGGCTTTGTCTGTGTCACGACGCATCCCATCGGATGCGCGGCGAACGTTCACCAGCAGATCGAATACGTTCGTTCAAAAGGGAAGATTGCCAACGGCCCGAAGCGCGCACTGATTCTGGGTGCATCGACGGGCTACGGGCTGGGCTCGCGCATCAACGCCGCGTTTGGCGCGGGTGCCGCGACCGTGGGCGTGTTCTTCGAACGTCCGCCGGCAGACAATCGTCCCGCCACCGCGGGCTGGTACAACTCGGTGG
>DATNGX010000051.1:0-2499 GCA_035605755.1 Candidatus Krumholzibacteriia bacterium | reverse complement strand
CGTTCGAGCAGGACGACGCCGGCCAGGATGAAGGTCAGACGCATCACCAGCGCGCCGATGATTCCCCAGAACAGAATGCGGTGCTCGTACTTCTTGGGCGTCTGGAAATACTGGAAGATGACAAAGAAGACGAAGAGATTGTCGACGCTCAGCGATTCTTCGACGAGGTAACCGGTGAAGAAGAGCGTCGCTTTGTGGTGCCCGTCGACGATCCAGATGCCGAGTCCGAACAGGATGGCCAGCGAGATCCACACCGCGGACCACGAGAGCGCCTTCTTGACGGTGACGGCTTCGGGGCGTTTATGAATGACGCCGAGGTCGAGCCAGAGCGCGAGCGCCAGAAAAATATGAAAAATGATCCATTGCCAGGCGATCGACATGAGGAATAAGACGTTAACACTCCCGCGCGCTTTTTGGTAGAGTTTCGCCAATGAGCAGTTCCAAAAAGCGAAGAGCCGCCGATCCTCCGCGCGTCGAGCCTGTTCCGGAGCGCAAGAAACTACGCACCATGCCGCGCTTCTTTGCGCACCTGCGCCGCTTCATCATTCGCGGCGCGCTCGCATTGATTCCCATAGCACTGCCCGCGATCGCGGTGTATCTCCTCTACGATTTCATCGACCGCCGCATCGTGGCGCTCGTGGAAGAGATGCTCCACCTGAGCTTCCCGGGCATGGGGATCATTCTGCTCCTGCTCGTGCTGTATCTGATGGGCGTGATCGTCAGCAACATTTTCGGCCGCAGCATTCTCGAAGGCGTCGAGCAGCTGATCGATCGCGTTCCCGGTTTCAAAGCGATCTATCGTCTGGGAAAATCACTTTCGGGAACGCTCTCACAGTCGGGCGACCAGGCGTTGTTCCGCCGTCCCGTGCTGGTACCGTACGCAGCGCCCAATCAGTGGCAGATCGGTTTTGTCACCGCCACCATGCACGTGGAAGGCAGCGACGAAGAATTGCTGCGCGTGTTCGTCCCCACCCCGCCCAATCCCGCCACCGGTCTGGTGTACATTGTCAAAGCGAGCAATGTGCGTGATCCGGGCTGGTCGGTGGAAGAAGCCATGCAGTGTCTGATGTCGGGTGGAATTGTCGGACCCGATACCATGAAATAGCGCCCCCGCGCGAGGAGGTAACCCGTGCGAACAGTCAAAATCATTCTTTTCGTTGTGCTCGCCACCCTGGCAATCATCGTGATGGTGCAGAACGCGCAGCCGATCACGTTTCGTTTCTTGAACTGGAGCTACCAGGTCTCGCAGCTCCTCTTGGTTGCCATCGTGCTGGTGCTCGGATTTCTCGGCGGATTTGTTACGGCGTGGGTGCCGCGCCGTTCCAAGACCATCGATGAGCTATGAGCCGCAAGCGTCGTAATCCTCTTTCGCGCGCTCCGCTGCCCAAACTGTTCAAGCGCCAGGGCGCGGGCAAGGGCGCTCCGCCCGGAACGCTTGTCTACGATCGCGAGAAGCGCACGCCTGAAGTTTCCATCCGAGTCATGGACTACGGTCCCGGCGCGTGCCACATCCGCAAACCCGTCCAGATCGAAGACACCTATCCGCTGCGCGACAGCGAGAGCGTGTCGTGGATCGACATCGAAGGGCTGCACGACACGGCGCTTCTGGCGAAATTCGGCGAGCACTTCGGTCTGCATCCGCTGGTGCTCGAGGACATTCTCAACACGCACCAGCGCCCCAAGCTCGAGGAGTACGACGACCACTTCTACATCGTGGCGCGCATGCTGATTGCAGGCAAGTCACCGGAAGATCCGGTTCACTCCGAGCAGGTGAGCTTCATTCTGGGGAAACACTTCATTGCCACGTTCCAGGAGATCCCGGGCGATGTCTTCGATCCGGTGCGACATCGCGTCGAGCAGGGCCGCGGCAAGTCGCGCAAGAGCGGCGCTGACTATCTCCTCTATACGCTGCTCGACGCCATCGTCGACAACTACTTCGTGCTGCTGCAGTCCATCGCCGATCGCATCGAAACCGTGGAGCAATCCATCGTGTGGAAGCCGGAACGGGGGGACCTGGACAAGGTGCACAAGCTCCGCCGCGAGCTCGTGTACATGCGCCGCAATGTGTGGCCGCTGCGCGACGTGGTGGCACAACTGGATCGCACGGACTCACCGCTGATAGCGGATGAAACCAGGGTGTACTTGCGCGACCTGCACGATCACGTCGTGCAGGTGATCGACGCCATCGAAAACTTCCGCGACGTCCTGATGAGCATGCAGGATCTCTACATGTCGGGAATCTCGAACCGCACCAACGAGATCATCCGCGTGCTCACCATCATCTCCACCATCTTCGTGCCGCTCACATTTCTCGCGGGCGTGTACGGCATGAACTTCCACTACTTCCCCGAGCTGGCGTGGAAATGGGGCTACCTCGGCTTCTGGGCCGTCAGTGTCACGCTCGTGATTTCGCTCATCGTGTGGTTGCGCCGCCGCAACTGGCTCTAGTCTAATCTCCTTCTTCCGGCGACCCGTGCAGCTTGACCGGCTTGCTGCCGC
>DATNGX010000050.1:0-16229 GCA_035605755.1 Candidatus Krumholzibacteriia bacterium | reverse complement strand
GGTATAATGAAGCGCATGAATATGAAGTCAATGGCAGCCACCGTGCGCACCGCAGGTGCCGCCGTGTTCGTGATGTTCTCGCAGGAAGTTCTGACCCAGGATCTGTTCCGCGATCTTCTGGCCATGTGCTGATCTAGCCCTCGCGACGGCGCTCGCGCGTTCGTCGCTCCAGGCCTGCCCGCTCCAGCGCCACATCCTCATACGCGGATGGATCGTCACGTGATTCGAGGTGGGTGAGTATCGATACGTTGGGGAGCGTGTCGCGCACGTCGGCCTCGATGTGCTCCAGGAGCTCGTGTCCGCGATGCACGGTCCATTCACCGGGTACCAGCACATGGACGGAGACGAAACGCCGCACTCCCGATCTCCGTGTGCGCAGCGCATGGAAGTCGACTCCTTCTTCACCGATGTAACGCTCGAACACCGCGCGCAGCGCGTCCTGTTCCGAAACCGGGAGTGCTGTGTCCATGAGTCCGTAGACCGACTTGGTCACGATGCGCACGCCGGTCAGGACGATCACGAACGCAACCATGAGTCCGATGATGGGGTCCAGGCGCTCCCATCCGGTCAACACCACGAGGCCGATGCCGATCACCACGCCGACCGTGGTCAGCACATCGGTGAGCAGGTGGTGTGAGTCCGCTTCCAGGGTGACCGACTCGTGCGCGCGTCCCGCGCGGCGGAGCACCAGCGCCACCAGCAGATTCACGAGCGCCGCGGCGACGGAAACCGAAAGTCCCAACCCGACATTCTCGAGGGGCAGCGGAGTGATCAAACGCTTCGCCGCTGCAAAGCCGATGCTCGCCGCCGCGATGAGAATCATCGCGCCTTCCATTCCGCTGGCGAAGTACTCCGCTTTGTAGTGGCCGTAGGCGTGGGTTTCATCGGCGGGACGTGCGGCAACCGTCAGCATGGCAAGCGCCATGACGGCTCCGATCAGGTTGACGACGGACTCCATCGCATCGGACAAGAGTCCGACGGATCCCGTGAAGTGCCACGCGGCCGCTTTGAGCGCGATGGTGATGAGCGCGGCGCCGATCGAGAGCCACGCGTACCGGGAAAGAGGTGTGGAGCGTGGGACTGTTTTTTCCACGAAAACTACTGGGAAGCGGGCTTGGAGCTGGAGCCTCGGGAGCTGTGCCGGCGTCGTGTCTTGAGTGCGTCGTCCTCGGCGCTCGCGCGGGTCTTGCGCAGCATCACGGCGCCGACGATGAGGAAGACCACCGGAACCCCGAGCATCGGGGTGCTGCCGCCGCGTTCGAGGTTGAGCGCTGCGAAAGCAACCGCCAGAACCATGAACACAAAGCCCATACGGCGTCTGGTCTTGTTTTTCATGCGGGCCTCCGGTCGGAACGATGACGAGCGTAACGGAAGGCGTGCGCAGCGTCAATCAGGACGTGGGTAGACGCGGCCGCGCAGCGGCCGTGTCCTGCGATCCCTTTGCCTGTAACGGGTTCTGCGAGTATATTGGTGGTTCCTAAACCGCCATGCTCAACGAATCCTCCATTCAGCAGGCACTCGAAGCCGTCGCCGACGTATACGGTGTCGGGAGCATTGTCTCCCAGCGCCGTATCGAAAAGATCACCATTCGCGACGGCGTGGTGATGCTCTCGCTCAACCTGCCCGTCGACGACGCGCAGGTGAAGCAGCGCATCGAAAGCGACAGCCGCGAGGAGATCAAGAAGATCAGCGGCGTGCGCGAGGTCATCATCATGACCAAGGGTGCCAAGCCGTCGCTCGCGGCGCGCGGACCCGCAGCACCCAACACCGGCCCGGGACCCGTGCGCGGTGGACGCGGCGCCGATCCGTTCGAAGGGCAGGCGCCGATTGAAGGCGTGCGCAGCATCATCGCCGTGTCGTCCGCGAAAGGCGGCGTGGGGAAGTCCACCATCTGTGTGAATCTCGCACTCGCGCTGGCCGCTGAAGGGGCGCGGGTCGGCCTCATGGACGCCGACGTGTACGGCCCCAGCATTCACGTGCTGATGGGAACCGGTGATGCGCGACCGCAGGCAGGCGTAAAAAAAGAAATCGCACCGGTGGAAAAGGACGGCCTCAAGCTCATGTCGCTCGGATTTCTGACCGAGCGCGGGCAGCCTGTCATATGGCGCGGACCCATCGTGATGGGCGTGGTGAAGAAATTCCTCACCGATGTCGACTGGGGCGAGCTCGACTACCTGATGATCGACATGCCCCCGGGTACCGGCGATGCACAGCTGACTCTCGTGCAGACGGTGCCGCTCACGGGTGCCATCATCGTGACCACGCCGTCCGAGCTTTCCCTGGTGGACGCGGAAAAGGGCCTCGAGATGTATCGCAGCGTGCACGCGCCCGTGCTCGGCATCATCGAGAACATGACGTACTTCGTGTGTCCGCACTGCGGTGAGCGCACAGACATCTTCTCCCACGGCGGCGGACGCGAGATCAGCCAGCGCCTCGGTGTGGATTTTCTGGGCGAGCTGCCGCTCGACCCCACGCTTCGCAAGGTGGGCGACGAAGGCCGGCCCATCGTGTTGAGCGAACCGAATTCACCGGTGGCGCGCGCATTCTTCGATATTGCAGGCAAGATTCGCAGCGCCGTTCCGCAATCTTGATTCGTTCTTAGTCCGTTCTTGACTTCACGCTTCTACTATAGAAGCATGAGTCTGCTTCATCTTATTCCGGAGCCCGATTTGACCCAGGAAAGACAGCTGCTGCTGAAGAAAGCGCGCGAGGTCGAGCTGCTGGTTGCGGCCAGCCGGACCCTCAACACCAACGTCGAGTTCGGCGAGCTGTTGAAGGGCCTGCTCAGAATCGTGAAGACGGCTGCGCGCGCCGAATACGTGCTGCTCGCGTCGCTCGACACGCGCGACCGCATGGTGTTCGACCGCGCCCTCGGCGTGGCGGACGCGGACGTGCGCGGCACCCCGATTGTGCGCGGCAACGGCGTCATGGGCTGGGTGTGGGAAAAGCGCGAACCCGTCGTCATCGAGGACGCGCGCCACAACGAGCTCACACCCGTCATCGCGAAAAAACTCGGCATCAAGGTGCGCTCGCTGGTGGCGATCCCGCTGGTGCGGCGCGGGCTCGTGCGCGGCATTCTCGAAGTGGTGAACCGCCGCGACGAAGATGCCTTCACGCAGGACGACCTCGTGCTCTTGAACGCGCTCGGCGAGCACGTGGCCGTCG
Organism: Candidatus Krumholzibacteriia bacterium; assembly: GCA_035605755.1. GTDB lineage: Bacteria > Krumholzibacteriota > Krumholzibacteriia > WVZY01 > JAKEHA01 > JAKEHA01. Next base: position 13,064 of record DATNGX010000050.1, on the reverse strand, counting down.
CCATTGCCAACGCGCGCCTGCGCGAGAGCGCGCAGCGGCGCCGGTTGGAAGCACAACTTCTCGCCGAAGTGAGCGCGGACGTGGGCAAGTCGCTCACGCGTGATGAAGCGCTGGATCGTATTCTGCAGAACTTGCAGCGCCTGGTGAACTACGACGCCGCGGCCATCTTCCTGGTTGACGGCAAGACGTCGACGATCAACAGCGTGCTTCACACCGGATACCCGCGCACCGCGCAGGAACGCATCCAGGTCCACCTCGACGAGGGCGTGGTGGGACTCGCGGCCAAGAGCAAGAGCGGCATCATCGTGCCCGACGTGAAGAGCAATCCGCAGTATGCCAACGTGCGCGCACGCACGCGTTCCGAGATGGTGGCGCCCATGATTCTGCGCGGCCAGGTGCTGGGCGTGTTCAACCTGGAGAGCGACCGGCTCGACGCCTACACCGAAGACGACCTGCGCCTTCTGGAAGCATTCGCGGCCGAAGCGGCCGTGGCCATCGATCGCGCGCAACTGTTCGAGGAGCGCAAGGTGAAGCTCGAAATCGAAGAAGAGCTCCGCCTCGCGCGCATCGTGCAGGAGTTCTTCTCGCCCAAGAAATCGCTGGTCACGGCCGGCTTCCGGATCGCGGGCGCCAATTTTCCCTCACTGGAAGTGAGCGGTGACTATTACGATTTCTTTCCCGCCATGAACCGCATGGTGGCCTTCGCCATCGCCGACGTGGCGGGCAAGGGTGTTCCCGCCTCGCTCATCATGGCGAGCTTTCGCGCCACCTTTCGCACCGTGGCTCCGTTCAGCGCCAGCGCGCGCCAGATGGTGCTGCGCCTGAACCAGATTCTGCTCGATACCGTGCGGCCGCAGGATTTCGTCACCACATTTGTGGGCGTTCTCAATCCCGACACCGGTGAGCTCTCCTACTGCAATGCCGGACACAATCCGCCCATCATCGTGGCCTCGGACGGAAGCTTCCGGCGTCTGGAAGTGGGAGGGCCCGTGCTTGGCATCCTGACCCAGGACGAAGTCGAATGGCAGGAAGGACGCATGCGGCTTTCCAGCGACGAGGTGCTCGTGTGTTACACAGACGGCGCCACCGAAGCCACCAACGGGACCGACGAATACGGAGAAGACCGCTTTATCAGTGCCGTGCGCGAAAACATGTCGCTCACTCCGTACAAATTGTGCACGGCACTCTACGCCAACATGCGCGCCTTCATCGGCGCCACACCGCAGGTGGACGACACCACCTATCTCGCCATCAAACGCATGGAGCGCACGCCCGCGACGACACCCATCAGCGCGGGCGCAGGCTCGGGCATTCTGTAGCGCTTCAGTTCGCGGGAATCAGGATCAAGGCTTCGTTGTTGCGGATCGTGGTCTGCGTGACGGGCGCTCCGACGGTTCCATCCACGTTGAGAAGCATGTAGCTGCCGCCGAGATCAACGGTGGTGGCACTGAGGCTGCCTGTGTTCGAACCGACGGGCATCAACTTCACGAGCACGAGCGCGTTGGTGAAACGGCGTGCCCACACGTGATACGTCAGCGTGTTGTCGATGGGATCGGCACCGCTCTTGAACAGAAAGTGCTCTTTGGTGTTCGCTTTTCCTTCGAAATCGGTCGTCCCGTTCGGAATCTGATCGGGCTGCCCAATGTCGAAATCCACGGCCGGGTTGTAATTCCACGTCGAAATATCCTCGGCCTGGCTGTGCTGATTCGTCGACTCGTACATGTAGTAGGTGTGGGAATTGTGGACGAGGTAGTACAACGCCAGCGTCAGCATCTTGCCGCGGTCGGTGCCTGACAGCCCTCCGGCCAGGTCCTGGGCGCCCAGCACGCGCCGCCCGCCGGCGCGCGTCTGATAGATGATCTGCCGCACGCCCTGATCGTAGTCGTAATCTTCCGACATGCAACGGCCGGTGCCCTGGGTGGGGCCGCTCAAGCCCGTGTACGTGACCCATACCTCGCCGTAGATCCACGGTGTCGTTTTCTGAATGTTCTGCGCACAACGGTTGTCATAATTGAGAAACAGGACGTGTGAGTAGTTCGGCATGATGTCCTTGGTGGATCCGAACTCCTCCAGCATGTCCGCAGCGAGCGCCGGAAACGACGACTCGACTGCGTATGTGTAGGGATGACCGTCGTTGACTGGAATGCCGTAGTACTCCACCGAGTGCTCGAGCACGCCTTCATGGTAGGCGGGATACCAGATCGACACGTCGATCATGGTGCCGTCGGCCGGGCCGGTCGCCCACTTCTGGTTGTACCACCACGTGCCGTCCAGGCTGCCGGCCAGATACGCGTCGAGGAACTTGCGGTAGCCGGGGTTGGCCAGGTTTGCCATCCACCACGGTTCGCCGCCGCTGTAGTAGCCGGGCACGCGCGACTGGTCGCGCGTCTGCGCCGTGGCACCCGGCTTGGGACTTCCGGGCACCCAGCCCGGCACCATGCCGGCCGCATAGCCCGGCACGATCACTTTTCCCTCCCACGTGGGGACGACCGTGTCTTCCTTATAGTGAAGATAGAAATCCTCGCCGTTGTACCCGTGGTTCGCCGCCCACGCCATCGCCGTCTTGGGCGTTCCCGGGAGATCGAAGCGGTTGAAGCGCGTCACCAGGTAGTTGTAGAGCTTGGCATTCGGATTTGCTGCGCGCGCGACATCCAGGTCGCCGACTGCGATCAAGACATCGAAGTGCGACGCGCGCCAGCTGGCTTCGTTCGCGTCAATCGGGTCGCGCAGAAGAAACGACGCGGTCTGAATGTGGGGACGCAACGTGGGCGCAATCGGCGCGCACGCCGCGCCGTCGCACTCTTCGCCGAACGCACACGAAAAATCGGTGACGCACATGCCCGTGTTCTCGACGGGCTCGGAAGGCCCGGCCACCTTGCCGCACGAAAGAGCCAGAAGTGCTGCGAGCGCAGCAACGGGGGCAAAAAGGCGAGCCTGCATGACGTTCCTCGAATGGCGATGGAGTGAGTAATCCGGGGCGGGAAGTGCAACGGACGTGCCGGATAGACGCGGCGCCAGCCGCGTCCGGGGACGGGATGGGCATGGCGCGTCGTTTCCTATCGCGGCCCAGGGAGGCTTCAAAAAGATTGTAGCCCTGAAGCATTCGGTCCTACACTCCGGCTGCGTGTGCATAATGCGCTTCGGCGCCGGTGCCGCGCGGATTCATCTCAATAATGGAGTCAAAGCGAATTTTGTTCGTGTCCTCGCTGCGTCGCTACGGCGGCGGAGAGCGCTGGATGTTGGACACGGCGGCGGGTCTGCGCGAGCGCGGCCACGACGCCCGTCTCATCGCGCGCCCGGGGAGCGTTCTGGCGGCCAGTGCGCCGGCCCGCGGCATTCCACTGACCGCCATCGAGATGCGCGGCGACGTCGATCCCATCGCCATCACGCAGTTCGCAACCCAGCTGCGCCGTTTTCAACCTCAGATCGTGTGCCCCAATTTGGACCGCGAGATCCGTATCGCGGCGGCGAGCATTCGCGCCTCGCGCGCGCTGCGGCCGCGCCCGGTGCGGCCCCGGCTCATACCGCGCCGGGGCAGTGAGTTCCCGCTCAAGGACAAGCGCCACTACCGTCTGGTCTATCTCTTCGACATCAACCGCGTCATCGTGAACTCGGAAGCGACCAAGCGCACCATGGTGAAAGATGCTCCCTGGTTTCCGACGGAAAAGGCGGTGGTGATCTACAACGGCATCGACGACACGCCCTACGACAAACTGGCGCCGCAGCGTGACTCGCTGCGCGCCCGGCTGCGCGGGTCCATCGGTGCGCCTCCGGATGCGCCGGTGATAACGCTTGTCGGCGAGCTCAACGAGCGCAAGCAGCAGCGTGTCGTGATCGAGGCCGCGCCCAACCTGCTGGAAAGGTTCCCCAACGCGCGCATTCTGTTCGTAGGCGACGGCGACGACCGCGCGGCACTCGAGGCCGCCGTGCGCGAACGCGGCCTGCACGCCTCCATCATCTTCACCGGTTTTCGCGCCGACGTGCCCGAGATGCTGATGGGCAGCGATGTGCTGCTCCTGCCTTCGCGCGTGGAGGGTTTTGGCTACGTGCTGGTGGAAGCGATGGCGGCGGGCATTCCGTGCGTTGCCTCCAACGTGAGCAGCATTCCCGAGATCGTGCAGGATGGCGTGACCGGGATTCTGCATGCAGTCGGTGATTCGGGTGCGATGGCCGAAGCCATCATCGCAATTCTCTCCGACCGCGCGCGCGCGCGTGCCATGGGCGAAGCGGGTGCACGCATCGCGCGCGAGAAATTCACCTTCCGGCGCATGCTCGACGAAGTCGAGCACGTCTTCTTCGCGTAGCAACATTTGCTTGACGTGCTTCCGCTCTCCCGCCTTATGCTCGCTGCTCGCGACGCTGGACTCGTGGTTGCCCGGCCTGGAGGAGGTACCTGATGGGTGCATTGTTGGCTGAGTTCATCGGAACGTTCACGCTGATCTTCATCGGTGTGGGCTCGATCATTGCGGACCACACGACGGGTGGCGCAGTGGGGCTGACAGGCATTGCGCTGGCGCACGGCCTTGCCATCGCCTGCATGGTCAGCGCTACCGCCGCCGTTAGCGGCGGACACCTGAACCCGGCCGTGACGCTGGGTCTGTTGAGCACCGGCCATGTCAAAGCTGGCACCGCGGTGAAGTACATCATCAGCCAGCTCGCGGGTGCGGTAGTCGCGGCCGTTTTGATCAAGTTCGTCTCGCCGGCCGACGGCGTAGCGGCCACGATGCTGGGAACGCCGGCGCTCGGCGCCAACATTTCGTCAGTGCAGGGTGTGGTGACGGAGATCATTCTCACCTTCCTTTTCATGTTCGTGATCTACGGCACCGCGGTGGACGGCCGCGCGCCGAAAATGGGAGGGCTCTTCGTCGGATTGGCCATCGCACTCGACGTTCTTGCCGGCGGCCCGATTACCGGCGCGGCCATGAATCCAGCGCGCAGCTTCGGTCCGGCGATTGTCGGCGGTCATCTCGAGAACATGTGGATCTACTGGGTGGGACCGATCATCGGCGCGGTTCTCGCGGCGATGGTCTACAAGGGCACGATGGAGGCGAAGGCTTAGCGCTTTCACACCATAGTGCAGGGACGGGCGCGGGACCGCACGGTTCCGCGCCCGATTTTTTTGCTAGTGGGCGGTGTGCGAGGCGCGGTAGTCGGCGAGCAATTTCTTCATGCGATCGAGCAGATCCTGCGAGTACAGAGTCCCCACTCCATCGCTCCACGCGGCGCGGCCGCGTTCGGTGAATTCCTTGCGTGCGGCGGGATCCACCGCCACCACCTGTACGCCTTCCTTCTTGATCTCGGCGATGGCTTCGTTGTTCTGCACGCGCGTCCTGGCGGTGAGCTCGGCGAGGTGCTGGTGCGAAATTTCGTTGATCAAGGTGAGATCCGCGGCACTCACGCCGGCGAGCGATTTCTTCGACACCAGCACCGCGCTGATGCCGTGCGTGACGGGGATGTCGCTCATGAACTTGACGCGCGAGTACCACTGCAGCGCCACGCATGCGAGCGGCGAGGAGTACACCGCATCCACGACACCGGTCTGGAGCGATGTCAGTACGTCGGGCGCGGCCAGCGGGATGGGCGCGATCTTGAACGCCCTGAAGAAAATCTCCGCCAACGGATCGCCCGACCAGATCCACCACTTCTGCGCGGCCATGTCGTTGGGGCCTTTGACCGGATTGCGCGTAAACAGATACACGAAGCCGACATCGGTCCAGCCCAGGAGCGCGTAGCCTTTCTCATCGAAGGCTTTGGTGTAGTAGTCGTTGGTTTGTGTGCGCACGTAATCGAGCTCGTCCAGGTTGTCGAACATGAAGGGCAGCTCGAGGACGCGCACTTCCGGCACGATGCTGCCCAGGCCGAATCCGGTGAAGGCGGCGCCGTGCACCTGGCCATTGCGCATCTTGCGGATGACGTCTTTCTCGTCGCCCTGCACACCGCCGGGGAAGAACTTGAAGCCCACGCGGTTCTGCGTCTTCGCGCGCACGTCATCGTCGATCTTGTGCATGGTCTTCATCCACGTGCTGCCCTCGGGAGCCAGCGTGGCGAGCTTGATCTCGTTGGCGGCTTTGGCCGGCTTCTGCGCCGGGGCGGGAGCGGCGGACACGAACAACAACGCAACAGCACAGAGCAAACTTCTAGAACAGGTCATCGGCTTCTCCCAGCAATGATGCGGATTTCTTGCGTGCAATGAGATTGAGCAGGCGATAGGGATCATCCGCGGGGTCCGGGGCCGCGGCCACTTCGGCGAGCACTTTGCGGAACTGGTCCCCGTCCTGGATGCGGTACAGGTAGAACTTCGCGAAGAAATAGCGCGGCAGCAAGAATGAATCGCCCGCCACCTTGAAAGCCTGGTTGAAGCTCTCCAGCGATTTCTCCGGACTCCCGCCGAACATGGGCGGACGGAAGGCGTGCAGACTCCCCACCATCACATAGGGGAGTCCGTTGAAGTACGAGCCGTCGAGCTCGGTGCAGCGCACGAGCAGCGCCGTCACCTTTGGAATGTCGCGCAGCACGGCGGTGGAGTCGAGATGCAGGCTGATGAACTGCGACCAGTTGGCCGCCGTCCACACGGCCGCCGGCACATCCTTCTTGCGCAGCGCCGTCATTGATTTCTCGAACTGCTCGAGCGGCAGGTCCCAGTCGGCGTTGAGTTTCTTGTTCTTCGCGAGCGCGGCGCGGCCGTGCGCGACACCCTTCAGGTACAGCTGCGACGCGTACTGCGGATCGCTTTCGTCGTACGTCGAGAAGGCGTAACTGAAATAGAGCATCGATGTGGTGAGGCGCAGCTTCTCGTTTTTCGGGTCGGTGCGAATCAATCCTTCGAGCAGAAAGAGATTCGCCGCGGCGCCGTCCTGAAAGGTACGCAGGTCGTCGGATGCCATGGCCGCATCGCGCGCGTTGTCGAGCACGGGCACCATGACATGACCCACAGAGAATCTGGCCGTGGAGCAGCCGGTCGCGACGAGTGCGATCATGGCGAGAGCTGCCAGTTTTGCGTGCAGGAACTTCATGGCCGGCAATCTTCCCCCGAAGCGCGCGTTTTCAGCAACGCCTATTCCGGACCCCGGCACTGTGCTAGACCAGCGCCGCCTCGATCTCGTCGGCGCACGCGGAAGCAAACTTCTCGACCGGGAACTGGACCGCCGTGTCACGGCCCGCAGCCCCCAGCCACGAACGCAGCGCACCATCGTTCATGAGCCTCTCGATGGCGTGGGCGAGCGCCGCCGAATCACCCGGATTGAACATGAGACAATTCTTCTCGGGGTGCGCGTACTCGCGCACACCGCCACAGTCGCTGATGGCGCACGCAACGCCGCATGCCATCGCCTCGAGGGGCGGGAGGCCGAAACCTTCCACCAGCGAGGGAAACAAGAAAATGTCGCACGTGTTGTAGAACGCCATCGGATCCATGGCGCGGTCGCCCTGGATTACGCTGAAACGCTCGATGAACGCGGGCAACAGAGGACCGCCGCGGTCGAAAGCCACAAAACGCACCGTTTCGAGATCCGCGAAGCGTGCCAGCCCTTCGATCGCGACCGCTGTCCCCTTGGCCCGCCCCGATTGCGCGAAAAAACCGACGGTGAGCTTTTCCGGATGGTCGTGGCGCCGCTCGCGCCGGGCCGGCGTGGCCTGGCTGGCGCTTTGAATGTAGCGCGCGTCGATACCGGGGTTGATGATGCGATGGATGCGGTCTCTTCCCACCGCATCGGCCACCGCGCGACTGACCGCGATGCGAATCGCGTCCACTTCGAGGCCGCGGCGCGCCACGGAGTGCAGCATGGGCTTGAGCCATGTGCGCTGCGAGCCCAGCCGGATGTAGGTCGTGATCTCGTCGGACTGAATGAGGTGCACGATGCGCGCCTTGGGGTTGGCACGCGGCCGCGCGCGGGCGATGAGAAGTGGCGTCTGGTATCCGGTGGCAAGATACACGCGCGCCCGCGGCATATCGCCGAACGCGATCCGGCCGCGCATACCGAGCGCGCTCCCCCGCGTGATGACCTGGATTCTTGTGTGAAGGTCGATGGGTGGGGTGGCCGCGTGCGCCGGAACCACGAACGCGACGCTGCGCCGTCGCGCCGCCAGCGCGTTGGCGACGTGGATCACGAGCCTCACCTCGCCCGACGCGTTGAGTCCGGACATGGGAATGACGAGATCGAACGGCACGCTCGTGCTATGCATCGATACTCGCATCCGTTTTGTTCCAGGAAGGTTTCAGGGTGAGCACGTCCCACAACCCGTATCCATAGGCTTTCATCGTTTCCAGCGGACGATTTCCCGTCAGGATGGCACGGGCCGCGTGCGTGGCTCCGTCGAGCGCGCATATCGCAACCAGCGGCGCATAGACCCACGGACCGCGGTGTTTTCTGAAGTAGTAGTGCATCGACCTCATCTTGCGTCGTATCGTCAGCACGCGGACGCGCTGCGACGAAGCGCCGCCCTCGTGCCGGACACGCGAGCCCGACTCGAAGAAGACCTCGTATCCGGCCCGCGTTGCTCGAAGGCAGTAATCCACCTCTTCGTAGTACATGAAAAAACGCGTATCGAGATAGCCAATTTCCGGCAACATCGAGGCGCGGACCAGAAAGAACGCTCCCATCACCTGATCGACAGAGCGCGCAGAGCGGTGATCGAACTCGGCCATCCGATATGCGTTCAGCCGTCGACTGCGAGGAAAAACCCTCCCCATGCCGCTCGCTTCCAGAAACTGATTGGCAAGCGTCGGAAAGCGACGGCACGTGGGCTGAATCGCATCGTCGGGGCCGACCATCTGCGGTCCCAGGATGCCGATGCGCGGGTGCGACCGCATGCGCTCCTCGATCACCTTCAGACATCCGGGCAAGAGCTCGACGTCGCTGTTGATCAGCACGTGGTACGCACCCTGACTGAACGGCAAGAGCGAAGCGTGCGCCGCGGCGAAGCCAAGATTCCGGTGGTGACGGACGAGCGTCACGTGGGGGAAATCGGTGGCGACCATGTCCGCCGACCCATCATCGCTGGCGTTATCAGCGACAAGGATCTGGACGTCGAACCCGGCCGATTCGGTCACGATGGACCGAAGGCACCGCTTCAAGAGGTCCCGGGTGTTCCAGTTGACGACCGCAAAGGTGAAATCGATCATCGCGCGTATTTCATCCGCCTGAACAGCGGGAAGAGTCCGGTTGCACACAGGACCGCGCCGGTCAGCGCCCTCGCGTTGGTGGGCCGGATGCGAAATGCCCGGACGAACCATGGAATCGCTTCGCGGTATCTGCCCTCGAGGGCAAGGTACTTGCCCGCCCGGAATATCATTTCGGAGTAGCCGTCGGGGCGGCGTTCGAACAGGGAGCGGTGTCGTTCGATGATGATCCCGATCGCGCGCACATAGCGTTCGGCGCTGGCGGAGATCGAGTCGGCCCCCACCTCAGCAAGGACCATGACATCGCTCATCAGAATGATTCGCCACTCTTGCGCGATGCGCAGCGCGCATTCGTAGTCCTGCATGCGGGGCAGCGATTCATCGAAGCCGCCCACCGCCTGCAGGGTATCGCGCCTGGCCAACCAGGACGGCGTCCCCATGCCTACCCCGGAGATGATGCGCGTGACCGCGGTGTTGCTGTCGAGCTCTTCGTCTTGATACTGCACGCGATGCCGGGCGCCGTCCCGGTCGACCTCCATCGAGCACACACACAGGCCCACGCGGTCGGAGCGCGACGTGAGCGCTGCGGTCTGACGCGCCAGCTTGTCCGGAGTCCACACGTCGTCGCTGTCGATGAAGGCGACCAGTGCGCCCTGCGCCACGGCGATCCCCCGATTGCGGGCACACGACGCTCCGCGGTTCGCGTCCAGACGTATCACGCGCAGCCTGTCGTGGGTGATTGCATCGAGCACCGCCGCGGTGTCGTCGGTCGAACCGTCGTCGACGACGATCAGCTCGAGGCTCTGGTGAGTTTGTGCGAGCACGCTTGCGATCGCGCGCCCCAGGACGTGGGCGCGGTTGTAGGTCGGAAGAATTACGCTGACGAGATCGTTCATGTTTTCAGTTCGCCCGGCCGATGCGTTCAAAAACGTTCGCGAGGGTCTTCTCCATGGCATTCCACGAGTACTCGGCGACGCACTTTCGTCTTGCGGCCGCCGCCATCGACGCCGCGCGTACCGGATCGTCGAGCACCTCGCGGATGGCGGTGGTGAGCGCCGCGGGCGAATCGGGCTCGACCACCCAACCGCACCCGTCGAGCACAAGGGGAATGTCGGACACGCGCGTGGCGACGATGGGTTTGGCCATCGCCATGGCGTCGAAGAGCTTGGCCGGCATTTGCCCGCGCGTCGCGGAGGTGCGCTGCTGGGGCACGACCACCACGTCGGCGGCGGCGATGATCTGGGGCACGCGCGCGAACGGCTGGGTCCCGATGACGGTTGCGCGAGGACCCAACTGCGCGCGAGCCAGCTCCACGGCCGCGCGTGCGGCGTCCGTGTCTCCGGCACCGGCGAGGACCAGGCGCACACCGCCACGGTCGAGGGCGGCCACCGCGTGAATGAGGTCCTCAACTCCCTTGTACGGCTGAATCGTCCCGAAGAACATGACAATGCGCTCGTCGAGCGCGAGGCCCAGCTCTCTGCGCGCCTCTTCCACCGGGTAGCGCGCGGGGTCGAAGAGATCCGTATCGCGCCCGTGCCAGACGATCGCGCCGCCGAAGCGATCGCGCAGGAACGAATTCGAAACCGTAATCGCATCGGCACGCGACGTCACGCGGTCGAAGAGAAGCGCGCTGGGCCACGCGTTGGGGAGGTGCGGGTGCAGGGCCGCCGCCACCATGTAGCGCAGTTTGTTGCGCGCCGATCGGATGGCGTACCTCGAGAACCCCCATTCCCAATCGTCTATATCGAGGACGACCGGTCGCTCCCGGTGAGCGCGCGCCTGGAGTGCCACACCGAAACTCGACCACACCGGCTTGCACGCGTAAATCACATCGCCCGTCGGCACGCGCGCAATCTGCAACATGCGCGGGATCGAGCGCGGCGATTCGCTGATTTCAATTGCCTTGATGTCGAGTCCCTCGCCCGCGATCGGTGGCCACAGGTCCCGGCCGAAGGTGGGGCCCACCACCTCCACCTCGTGCCGTCGCGCCAGGATGCGCGCGAGCACGAACACGCGCCCCATGGCGTTCGAGGAGAGATCCGACGCCAGTATGGAGACCTTCATCGCGCACTCTCGAGATGACTGGCGGCGATCGCTTCGAAACGTTCGATGCTCTTGTCCCACTCGAACGTCCGGATGTGATTGTAAGCGTGACTTGCAAGTCCCTCGCGCAGCTCGCGATCGCGCATCACGCGCAGGATGTTGGCGGCCAGCGCGGGCGCGTCGCGCGGGGGCGACATCAGCGCGGTTTTTCCGTCGAAGGCGAAGTCCTCCACCTGGCCGTTGAATGTGCACACGACGGGGACGCGGCAGGCCATGGCTTCGGCGACGGGATTGTTCCATCCCCCGGCGTTGCTGCTGGCGTCGACGAAGAGATCTGCCGCCGAATACGTCCTCGCCATCTCGGTTTGCGGGATGCCGCGGCCGTGGTACGTCTGCAGAACGACGGTGGGCTCCTGTTTTCTCACCATCTCGAACGCCTCGCGAACGGTGTCGCTGCCTTTGCCCTCGCGCGGGTCGCCGCTGGCAAGAAGCTGAAACGGCGCGCCGGGCGCGCGTTCGAGTTGGACCGGGTGGAAGAGGTCGAAGTTGACCCCGCCGAGCATCAGCAGCGAATCGATCCCCATGTGCTCGCGTAACCAGCGCTGGATCCAGCTGGAGTTGGCGAGCTTGACGTGGCGGGAGCGCAGGCACGCGCGCAGCCGTCGCGTGCGTTTGTTTCGCCCCAGGTAAATCGTCGGATGGAATCCGGCCATGAGCTCCAGCCGGTAGAGATGCAACACATAATAGAAAGTAACCCGCGAGCGCGCGTGTCGAGCCAGGTACATGTCTTCCGGTTCGGGGTCGTTGTACACGACGACGTCGTGCGCGCTGTCGAGGACCGCGCGGCCGGGCGCGATCGCGGCGCGACATTCGAGCCACGTGCACGGAGTTCCGTCGGAATGATAGATCGTGACCGCATGTCCGCGGTCGCTCAACCGGTTCGCCATTTCGATGATGCGCCGGATTCCGCCGAAGACTTTCAGGTGGGGTTCGATGAAGGCGATCTTCATGCGCGGCGTGGGATTCGTCTCGTTTCCGTGCAACGGCGTCAACTCGGGTTCCTCGACGCATAGATCTCGATCTGCGCCCCCAGATGCCGTCCGTGCGTGTCCATCCAGGCGAACAGCGGGTCGGATCCGATATCGATCAGTCGTCGCGCGCGTCGAATCAGCTTCGGTTGTTGACCCAGAGGCTCGCCGCTCTGAAGCGCCGCGTACCGGTCTCGGAAGTCGAGGAGCCAGTTGCGCGTGATGATCTCCGCGGTCGAGAAACCGGTTTCGGCAAGCATGTGTACCAGCGTGCGCGGAGAAAAATAGTAGAGGTGCCACGGAAAGATCACGGCGCCCCAGCGCTGGCGCGCCACGCGCCGGGTCAAGCTGTCGAAATTGGGGGTCCACACGTAGAGCGCGCCACCGGGCCGGAGAACGCGATGGATCTCCTCCAGGGTGCGTCGCGGATCGGGAAGGTGCTCGATCACATCGACGAGCGCCACGGCGTCGAACGCGTCCGCCGTGAATCCCATCTCTTCCAGCCGCCCCACGCGCACATCCAGAGCCTGCTCGCGCGACGCGTAATGGGCCGCTGCTTCTGAAATCTCCGTACCCGTGACGGTCCAGCCCGCTTCACGCGCTGCCCAGAGCAGTCGTCCTTCGAAGCAGCCCACTTCCAACAGGCGCCCCGTCGATCCGCACAGCCGCGCCAACGTCTGCAAGATGGCGATGTCTTTCGGCTGTGTCTTCCCGGGCCCGACCACGGCGCGGCTCTTCTCGCTGTACGTGCCCCGGTAGATCGCGTCGATGGCGTGCTGCGTCAACTGCGGATCGACGCGCACCAGAGCGCACGTATTGCAGCGCGAGTAGGAGAAACCGTGGCGTGCAAAAACCGGCGTTGCCGCGTCGTTCCC
>DATNGX010000049.1:0-2870 GCA_035605755.1 Candidatus Krumholzibacteriia bacterium | reverse complement strand
GTTCTCTTCGCCGTCGGGTTATCACTTCTGGAAGAAACGTGAAAAGTCCGAGGGCGGCGTAATCGCGTTCGCGGATTATCTGCCCTTCGATCGCGCGCAGACCATGCGTTTCTGTCTGGACGCGGCGAAGCCGCGTCTTCTCGTCTTCGTCAAATTCGATCTGTGGCCGAACCTGATCTGGGAAGCGCGCGCTCGAAATATTCCGGTCGCGCTGATCGATGCCACGTTGAGTCCTTCGTCGAAACGTCTGTCGAAGGCGGGACATTGGTTCTACGGCGCGCTGTACCGGGACATTTCGCCCATTCTCGCCATCAGCGAAGAAGACGCGGCTCGATTTCGAGAATCGACGCCCGGACACGCAGGCATCGCCGCGTGTGGGGACACACGCTTCGACCGGGTGATGGAACGATGGAATGCGCGCGCGCGCGATGTGCTACCGCTTCCCGACGACGGCGCGCTCACGCTCATCGCGGGGAGCACATGGCCTCCCGATGAAGCGCGGCTTCTGCCGTCGCTCACCCGCCTGATGCGCGAGATTCCCACGCTGCGCGTCGTGCTGGTCCCCCACGAACCGGTTGCGTCGCACATTGATCCGCTGCGACGTTGGGCGATGGAAAACGGTCTTGCGGTGCGTTCCACCAGCGAAAAAGACGCGCGCGACGCGCGCGTCATCCTGGTCGACACGGTGGGCGTTCTCGCCGAGGCCTATGCACACGCGAGTGTCGCATACGTGGGCGGCGCGTTCTCGACCGGGGTCCACAGCGTGATCGAGCCTGCCATTGCGGGATTACCGGTGGTGTTCGGCCCACGCCACGACAATTCGTTTGAAGCGATCCAGCTGATCGAACGCGGAGCTGCCACCAGCGTGAGCACTGAAGAAGAAACGTACGCGGCGCTCGAGCGCTATCTCACCAATGAGACGGTGCGGCGCGAGGCCGGAGCCGCTGCAACCACATACGTTAAGTCGCAGCTCGGCGCCACCGAGAAATGCATGGCGGCGTTGTCCCGCTATTTGTAGAATTCCAGTTCAACCATGGCCCAGGTCACTCCCAGCTTTATCCAGATCGAGACGACGCTCGCGTGCAACGCCGAGTGCCCGTTCTGTTCGCACGCCACGCTCACGCGGCGGCCGCGGCGCATGGAGGACTGGGTATGGAAGAAGATCATCGACGAGACGCGCGGGCTCGGCATCACCTACCGCCCCTTCCTCATCAATGAGCCGCTCGCCGACCACCGCCTGGCCGAGATCATTCGTTACATCCACCAGGACGAGACGGCGCGCGTCGAGCTCAACTCCAACGGCGAGCTCATGAAGGAAGAACGCGCGAGAGAGCTGCTCGACGCCGGCATCGACATCATCCGTTTCTCCATCGACGGCTTTTCCGAAGAGACGTTCTCCAGGTCGCGCGTCGGTCTCGACTACAACCTGACCGTCGAGCGCGTGACGCGCTTCGTCGAGCTGGCGAAGCAGGCCGGCAGCACGGCGCACATCGAAGTGCGCATGATCGCGATGGACTACAACCAGCACGAGCACGAAGCGTTCGTGAATTACTGGGAAAAGGTGGGTGCCATCGCCATCATCACGGACCTGTACATCTGGCCGTGGGAGATGGGTGTCAAGCCGGTACAGCTTCCGTGCAAGAAAGTGTTGAAGGAGATGTTCTTCTTCGTCAACGGCAAGGCGTCTTTGTGCTGCTGGGACTCGCACGAGCGCGGCGTGGTGGGCGATGTGACACGCGAGCACGTTCTCGACATCTGGAACGGCGAGCTCAACCGCCGCTACCGCGGCCTTCTCGCCGAGGGCCGCCGCAGCGAGCTACTCCTGTGCTCCAACTGCGAGGCCTACAAGACGCATCACTTCGACGGCTTCCCCGCTCCCGCGCTGGCCCAGGCGTAGGCGCCCTCGCGAATCACTTTCGGCGACGCGCCGCACAGATCCACCAGCGTCGACGACACCGCTCCCGGCACTTCTCCGGTCACAATCAGATCCACTTCCGAGCTGAACTCTTTGCGGATGTCGTGCGCGTCGTGCAGCGGCTCGTGCCCGGTGCGGTTGACGCTCGACGACACGATGGGCTCTCCCAGCGCGGCGATCAGATTGCGCAGCGGCTCCAGGTCGGGGATGCGAATGGCCACGGTGGGTCCCACCCACGCCGGCAGCGACGGCCCGCTGGGCAGGATCACTGAAAGCGGCGAGGGCCAGCGCCGCGCCAGCGACTCACGCGTCACGCATCCGTACGACTGCACGCACCCATCGACCATTTCGATCGATGAAGCGAGCACGATGTAGCGCCGGTCATTGGGCGCGCGCTTGATGGCGGAGATGCGGTTCACCGCGTCGGCGGCCGAAAGCGTCGCGCTGAAACCGAAGAGCGTGTCCGTGGGCAGGACGACCACGCCGCCGCGCGCCAGCGTCTCGCGGGCGAGGTCGAGGGTGCGCGGATCGTCGATCATGCCCGCGATGGAAGCGTCGTGTGTCATCCGTTACGCAGCTCCTCACGGTACGAGTGAAGTTTTTTCAGAACATCTGCATCCGAGAGAGCGAGAATCTGCGCGCACAGGATGGCGGCGTTCTTGGAGCCGTTGGAGCCCACACCCACGGTTGCGACGGGTATTCCGCCCGGCATCTGCACCATTGAGAGCAGCGCGTCGATGCCGTTGAGCGCACCGCCGGGAATGGGCAGCCCGACCACGGGTTTGGAAGAGATGGATCCGATCACTCCGGGGAGCGCGGCGGAAAGTCCGGCCGCGGCAATGAAGATCTGCGTGCCGGCGGCATCGACACGGCGCACATATTCGTGCAGCGCTTCGGGCTGGCGGTGCGCCGAGATGACCTTGAGCTCCCAGTCGATGCCGAAGCGGTCGAGCAG
>DATNGX010000048.1:0-4289 GCA_035605755.1 Candidatus Krumholzibacteriia bacterium | reverse complement strand
AGGCCTTGAGCTCAAGGTGATCTACGACGAGATTTCCGGAATGGAACGCAAGCTCATCAAGGGAGAGTTCGTGGAGCGCAAGAAGGAACGCTTCTGGCTGCCGCTCGGACTGGCGCTGGGCCTTTTGCTCATCGACACGTCGATCGGAACACGCGCGCGCAGAAACGCCGGCGACAGCCGGCGCATTCTTCACACCGGAATGGCTGCCATGCTCGCTTTCTGCGTGGCGTTGTTTCTGGTGACAGATGCCAACGCCGCACGCTCCGTGAGCCGCGGAAAAATCTCCTCCGGCAACCACGCCTACAAGGACAAAGACTATTCGAAGGCGTTCGACATGTACAAGGCGTCGCTCGGCGACTCCACCCGTCCGCCCAAGAACGCGTACGGTGCGTACTACAACGGCGGCAACGCGCTCTTCCAGCAGAAGAAATATCAGCCCGCCATCGATTACTACCAGCGCAGCTACTCCGCCGACAGCGTGCTCACCGGCAAGATGCTCTACAACCGCGGCAATGCGCTCATGAAGAGCGGCAAGGCGGCCGAGGCGGTCGAATCGTACGTTCAGGCCCTGCAGTATCTCCCGGACGATCAGGATGCGCGGCACAACCTCGAGATGGCGCTCGTCGAGAAGCAACAGCAGCAGAAACAGAAACAGGACCAGAAGCAGGACAAGGGCGACAAGAAGGATCAGAAAGAGGGCAATCAGAACTCACAGCCCGATTCGTCCAAAACCGGCCAGCAGGACAAGAACGGCCAGCAGCAACAGCAGAAGTCGGACCAGAAGAACCCCGATCCGTCGCAGGCGCAGTCGGATTCGACCGGGGAGCAGAAGCCGGATTCATCCATGACGCCGCTCTCGGGCGAAGAGTTGAAGCAGCTCTCCAAAGAGGACGCCATGCGCATCCTGCAGGCGCTCGAAGACCGCGAGCGCCAGCTCCAGCAGGAGCGACGCAAGGCACAATTCCGGAAGTTGAAGCGTTCCGGCAAGGACTGGTAGGTTTGACGGCGTGAAGAGACTCCTTGCACTGTTCGCGATCATGGGCGTGTTCATGCTCCTGGCCACATCCTCGCCGCGCGCGGACGACGATGTGACCGTGCGCGCCACCATCAATCCGGCCAATGTGGAAGTGGGCGGGCAGGCCGCGCTCACCATTGAAGTGGAAGGCAAGTTCCGCCGCTCGGCGAGTCCCATCCTTCCGCCGCTGGAAGACTTCGACAAGTACGAGGGCGGCACGTCACAGAATTTCAGCTTCATCAACGGCCAGGTTCACTCGTCGATCATCTACACCTACATCTTGAGCCCGAAAAAAGCGGGCACGTTCACGATCGAGCCGATTCGTTTCCAGCTCGGTGACAAGCAGTACACCGCCAACCCGGTGACGCTGACCGTGATTCCCGCGCAGCCCGGTATCAGCGTGCCGCAGAACAACGTGCAGGCGCCGCCCAAGACCGGCACACACCAGCGCGGCAATCTGCCCGGCGAGGACGAGAGCATCTTTGTGGGTGCGTCCGCGGACAAGGACACGGTGTTCGTGAACCAGCAGGTCACGTGGACGCTCGGCTATTACACCGACGGGCGCGTCGAGCTCCTGCGTAGCCCCAACTATTCGCCGCCGTCGTCGGAGGGATTCTGGGTGGAGGATCTGCCGCCGCAGAACAAGTACTACAGCAACATTCACAACCGGCAGTACCTGATTTCAGAGATCAAGCGCGCGTATTTCCCGACCGCACCCGGCGTTTATTCGATCGGCGAGGCGCGCGTCGACATCGTGGTGGATGATTTCGGCCGCGGCAACATCAACGATTTCTTCTCGCGCGGCATGTCGGGTGGATTCGGCCAGCAGCGTTCGCTCACCACCAAGCCGATCAAGATTTTCGTCAAGCCGCTGCCCGACAGGGGCGAGCCCGCCGATTTCAACGGCGCCGTCGCCAGCAATCTCTCCGTCACCATGACGGCGGACAAGCAGACCGCCAACGTCGGCGAGCCTGTCAATGTCAGCGTGGAAGTCAACGGTACCGGCAACATGCGCACGCTTTCACCGCCGAAGCTCACCGGAATCGACAAGTTCAAGTTCTACGAATCCGGCAATTCCACCGATTCGTTCAAACAGGACTACGTCGTGTCGGGCCGGCGCAAGTTCCAGTTCGTCATCGTGCCGCAGGTGGAAGGGCAGTTCACCGTGCCGCCGGTGTCGATTCCATATTTCGATCCGGCCAAACGCTCCTACCGCGTGGCGCA
This sequence comes from Candidatus Krumholzibacteriia bacterium, assembly GCA_035605755.1. Lineage (GTDB taxonomy): Bacteria > Krumholzibacteriota > Krumholzibacteriia > WVZY01 > JAKEHA01 > JAKEHA01. The sequence continues at coordinate 2,050 of DATNGX010000048.1, read as the reverse complement.
GTCGGAGCCCGTGCCGCTGCGCGTGAATCCCGGCACGGCCGAGAATGGACGCAAGATCGTCTACGCCGGGGGCGGCGACGATTTCCAGGTGCTCAATCGCGACATCCGCTTCATTCACACACCGCCCGCCGTCCTTGCGGCGGCGCGGACACCGTTCTATTCGCGTTCGTGGTTTCTGGCCGCGCAGGCGCTGCCCGTGCTTCTTCTCGCCGGATCCCTGGTGGTGGAGCGCCGCCGCCGTCGTTATCGCGAGGACATCGGATTCGCGCGCGCCAGCCGTGCCTTGCGTGACGCGGAGCGTCGTTTGATGGAGGCCGATGGAGCCTTCCGCGCCGGGAAAGCCGAGAATGGATACGCCGCCATGCACGCGGCCATCTTCGGTTACTTCGCGGATCGCGCCAACGTGCCGCCCGCCAGCCTTTCCAACGAGGGCATCGCATCGTGGCTCGCAGCCAACGGCGCCGAAGCGGCGCGTGTCGAAGAGGTGCGCCGCATGATTGCCGCCTGCGACATGGCGCGCTATGCGTCCACATCGGCGGATGCGAACCAGGGTCGCACACTCGCGAAGGCGACGCGCGACACGCTGACCGCCATCGAGAAGGCAATCGCATGAAACGCTTCGCGTTGGTTATGGCGGTCATCATGGTGGTGGCAACTGCTGCGGCCGGCGGCGAATCGCCCGCGGCGCAAACCGGCGACACGCAGCTGTTCGCGTCGGGCAACGCCGCCTATGAAGCCGGAGATTACGGCGCCGCCATCGATCGCTATCGCGAAGTGGCCGGGTCCGGTATCGTGCACCGCGATCTCTATTACAACCTTGGAAACGCGTACTTCAAATCGGGAGATCTCGGACACGCCATCTTGTGGTACGAGCGATCACTGCAGCTCGATCCGCGCAACGACGACACGCGCGCCAACCTTGCGGTGGTGCGCGCCATGCTGCGCGATCAGCAGTTGGTGAGCGCGCGCGGCGGCGTGCGTGGTGTGCTCATGGGCTGGCACCGCCGGCTTTCGACGGAAGAATCGGTGGCGGTGGCGTGTCTGTTCTACGGGCTATTTACACTCGCGGCATTGTGCTTCATCTTCCGGCGCTCGCGCGTGGTGAGGTCGGTGTACCGCTTTCTGTCGTGGATTTCACCGGGAAGACTGTTCGGGCTGGGAATGGCCGGCGATGTACTGCTCGGGATGGCCACGGCGGCGGTGCTGGCACTTGTGTTCGCCGGATCGGCGTACGCCAAGGTGCACGAAAGCCGTGTGCACACGCGCAGCGTCGTGGTGAGCATGGAAGTGCCGGTGTTCAGCGGACCCAGCAAGGATTCCACCATCCAGTTCAAGATTCACGAAGGCACCATCGTGTCTGTGCGCGACGGTCGCGAAGGCTGGGTGCGTGTCGATTTGCCGGGAGATCTGTCAGGCTGGGTCGAAACCAGTAGCGTTGAGAGAATCTAACGCGAGTCCGTCGTCCATTCGTAATCCAGCGCCAGCTCGGTCTGTCCCACCCGAATCACATCACCATGCGAAAGCACGGCCCGGGCTTTGCGCTCGCCGTTGATCCACGTTCCCGACGAGCTGTTCAGATCTTCCACCACGAAATCGTCGCGCTCGCGCAGGATGCGCGCGTGATAACGCGCCACATCGGGATCCTTGATCTCGACGTTGTTGTCGTGCTCACGACCGATGGTGAGGGTGGTGGGAAGCAGCCCGATGGCCTGGCCGGTGTGAGGCCCGGATACGAAGACGAGGCTGGGAAGCGATGAAGGCGAGGATGCGGTGGTCGTCGCGCGCGCCGGAGCTGCTTCGACACGCGCAGTGGCTTTCGGACTGGTTTCAAACGGCGACAATACCGAGTCGATCTCTTCCTGCACCGACTGCTTCGCGCGCACGGGCGCAGCCGGCGGCGTGGGCTGGCTGAGGCGCACGCGACGTTCGGCGTGCGCGCTGTCGGGGCTCATTTCGCTCACCCACTGCTGTGGATTCTCGAATGCATTGATGAGCGCCGTGCCTTCTGCCCGCGGCCCCGGCTCGGGCGCGGCCACGATTTCTTCCATCG
>DATNGX010000047.1:0-5188 GCA_035605755.1 Candidatus Krumholzibacteriia bacterium | reverse complement strand
CAGTGTGTAGAGGAGCTCTCCCGCCATGAGTGAGCGCCACGCGAACGCCCAGCCCATTTTCATTCCGGTTACGATCGACGGGAGCGCCGCGGGAAATATCACCGCGGAGTAGATGCGGATTCCCTTCGCCCCCAGGTTGCGCGCGGCCTTGATGTACACCGGCGATGTGTTGCGGATGCCGTCTTCGGTCGACTGCGCGATCGACATCACCGCCCCCATCACCACCACGAACAGAATGGCGCGCTCGTTGAGACCGAACCACAGGATGGCGAGCGGCAACCAGCAGATGCTGGGCAGCGCCTGCAATCCCATCACGAGCAGACCGACGGTGTCTTTGAGCCAGCGCACTTCCGCCATGGCCATGCCGATGAAGAGTCCGGCGACAAGCGCGATCAGATAGCCCTCCACCAGACGCCACAGGCTGGCACCGATGCCGATGGGATACGACTTGTCAGTGAAGCCGTGACCGATCGCGGCCAGCACTTTTGAAAATGGCGGGAAAAGGTACTCGGGCCAGATACCGGCGCGGCCGGCAATCTCCCACGCCACCAGGAGCGCGCCGAAGAACGCCAGGCGCAGCACCCAGCGACGATGCGGTGCGATGCTAACGCTGCGCATCCATCGCTCCCCGCTCGCGCAGCTCGGTTGAGATGAGGCGTGAGATGCGCGCTGTGTTCTCGTCTTCAATCCGCCGCGGCCGCTTGTATTCCACGGCGTGGTCGGTCACGACGCGGCCGGGGCGCCGGGTCATGACGAGCACGCGGTCGCCCAGCACCACGGATTCGCGCACGTTGTGCGTGACGAACACGATGGTCATCCTGGTGCGCATCCAGATGTCCTGGAGCTCGGCGTGCAGGATGTCGCGCGTCATGGCGTCGAGCGCACCGAAGGGCTCATCCATCAACAACACGGCCGGGTTCACCGCCAGCGCGCGTGCAATGGCGACGCGCTGTCGCATGCCGCCGGAGAGCTCGTGCACGTAGGCACGTTCGAAACCCTTCAAATGGACGAGATCGAGCAGGCGTGACGACTCTTCCGCGCGCTGCTTCGCGGGCATGCCCTGCATGCGCAAACCAAATTCGACATTTGACTGTGCGGTGAGCCACGGAAACAGCGCGGCGTCCTGAAAAATGAGAACGCGCGACGGATCGGCGCCGCGCACCGGCTTGCCGCCCACCAGCACCTCGCCCGTGGTGGGTGTATCGAGCCCGGCGATCAGATTGAGCAGGGTGCTCTTCCCGCATCCCGACGGACCCACGATGCAGATGAATTCACCCGCGGCAATGGAAAGATCGGTGACATCGAGCGCGTCGAGCACGTTCTTGTCGCGCACATCGTAACGGCGTGACACGCCGCGCAGCTCGATATTCAGCGCCATGTCAGTCCTGCCGATTCCCGACGGGATTTTCGTGCAGCAACGTGAGGTCGTAGATACCGCTCAGATCCGGCTTCGCGCGCAGGAATCCGGCAGTGTAGGCCGCGTTCGCACATTCGACGAGGGATGCTTCGAGTGGATTCCATGTGGGCCGCATCCGCGACCACGCCGCGTTCAATACCTCATCCGAGAGCGGCTTTCCGGTGAGCTTGCCGATTTCCGCGTTCACCACACGCTTCGCCTCGTCGGGATTCTCGCGGAACCACTGCGTCACCATGACGTGCGCATTGATCCACGCGCGCACAATGTCCGGGTGCGCTTCCAGGTACTCCGTGCTCACGATGATGTGCGCGGTGACAAAATCACCGTTGGGCCAGAGATCGCGCTCATCCACGAGCACACGACAGCCGGCTTCCACCACGAGACGACTCACGTACGGCTCGGGCACCCAGGCACCGTCGAGCTGCCCGGTCTTGATCAGATCGATGATCTGCGCGTTGGGAGTCGGAATGATCTGCACGGTGCCGCCGTTCTCGCGCGGCTTCAGTCCATGCTTTGCGATGAACGAACGCAACGCCACGTCCTGCGTGTTGCCGAGCTGGGGGGATGCGATGCGTTTGCCATCGAGTTGCTCGGGCGCGGCAATGCCGGCATCGCTCCGCACCACCAGCGCCGCGCCGCCGCTCATGGAGCCCGCCACGATGCGCAATGCCTTGCCCTGGGATTGGACGTACCCGTTGATGGCAGGGTTCGGTCCGACGTACGCGAGATCAATTCGTTTCGCGAATATCGCTTCGATTACCGATGGGCCTGCATTGAACACGGTGCTTTCGATCTTCACCGATGGCCCCAACGCATTCGCGAAGTCTCCGCGCGCAAGTCCGGCCAACGCCTGGGCATGAGTGAGATTGGGAAAGTAGCCGACGCGAATCACGCCGGCTGCGGTCGAGGCCGGTTTGGATGGCTCCCGGCCGCAGCCGGCGATTCCAAGAACGAGGAGCAGGATAGTGGCGAGGCGTCGCATGCGAGCGATAGTACCGTGCGTGTCCAGACCTGACAACGTTTGTGGTATAATCGATGGCGTCGCCCGGCTTGCGCCCCGACTTCGCACCCTGAGGAGTACCACCGTGAACGCCGCCGCCGCCCGCCTGGCACTGTGTGCCCTTCTGTGCTGTGCTGCTCCCGCCCGCGCCGACGACCTCTTCCAGTTTGAAAGCGCTCCCGTCCATCCCGCGGACATGTCCGCCAGCGGCAACTACCTGTTTGCCGTGCACACCGCGGATCATCGCCTCGTCATTTTCGATCTCAATACAAGTCCGCCCCGGCGCGTCGGCGACGTCATGGTCGGGCTCGAGCCCGTCACCGTGCGCGTGCGCGACAACAATACGGTGTGGGTGATCAACCACATCTCCGACTCGATAAGCATCGTCGACGTCCAGGGACGCCGCGTCGTGCGCACGCTGTTGGTTGGCGATGAGCCGACCGATGTCGTGTTCGCGAACAATCGCGCGTTCGTGTGCGTCTCGGGCGAGAATCGCCTGCGCGTGTTCAACCTCGGCGATTTGAACGCGGCTCCGACCGACATACCGCTGGCGATGAGTCATCCGCGCTCGCTCGCCGCGTCGATCAACGGCGCCAGCGTCTACGTATGCGCGCTCGACAGCCAGAACAACACCACCGTCATCCCAACCGCGGTGGTTCAGGCCAACGGCGGTTCTCCCGCGCCCAGCCCGCCCAAGAATCCCGCGCTTCCAGCCGCGCCGCCGGTGTCGCTGATCGTGAAGCACAATGGCTCGGCATGGGTCGACGAGACAAACAAATCGTGGAACAGCGTTGTTCCCTACACGCTTTCCGACAATGACGTCGCCGTGATCAACAGCTCGTCGCTCACCGTGACGCGCTATGTGCACGCCGTCGGCACCACGTTGTTCAATGTCGCGGTGGCGCCCAACGGCTCGCTCTACGTCACCAACCAGGATGCGTCGAACCAGATTCGTTTCGAGCCCAACGTCAAGGGCAAGTTCCTGCAGAATCGCGTCACCATCGTCGACCCGGTGGCCGCCACGGCGTCGCCGAAGCACATCAATGCGCACATCAATTACAGCATTGCATCGGGGAGCCCAGGCGAGCGCGCGCAGAGCATCTGCATCCCCACCGATGTCACCGTGTCATCGAGCGGCAACGAGGTGTATGTGGCCGGCTTCGGGTCACGAAAAATTGCGGTGCTCAATGCGAGCGGTGTCGTGACACGTCGCATCAACGCCGGCGACGGACCCGCAGGTGTGGTGCTGGATGAAGCGCGCAACCGGCTCTACGTGCTCAACCGCTTCTCGAGCTCGATCTCGGCCATCAATCTCGCGAACGACACCGCGACGCAGGCCTCGCTCGGTTTTGATCCCAGCGCGTCGTTCATCAAGACCGGCCGGCATTTTCTCTACGACGGCGAGCTCTCGTCGGCACACGGCGATCTCGCGTGCGGGAGCTGCCACGTGTTCGGCGACATGGACAATCTCTCGTGGGATCTGGGCGATCCCACCGCCAGCGGCATGGTTCCGGTGCCGCCCGGACAGCTTCCCAGCCTGCCGCCGTTTCATCCCATGAAGGGGCCGATGACGACTCAATCGCTCAAGGGACTGACAAACACGGAGCCGCTGCACTGGCGCGGCGATCGCGCCGACTTCGCGGCCTTCAACCCTGCGTTTGTGGGGTTGATGGGGCGTGCGTTCGAACTCTCGGGCTCGGAGATGACGGACTTCGCGAATTTCGTTTTCAGCATGCGCTATCCGCCCAATCCCAATCGCGGCCTCGACGGCTCGCTGCCTCCAACACTGGCGGGCGGCAATCCGTCGCACGGCGACTTTCTGTTCAACAACACGCCGCTCGACGGCGGCGCCGCCACGTGCGTGTCGTGTCATGCGCTGCCCACCGGCACCAACACGCTCATTATTCCCGGCAATCTGCTGCAGGAACCCGAAGCCAAGAAAGTGCCGCAGTTGCGCAACATGTACCAGAAGACAGGTTTCGACAACACGGTCGGAGCGGCGAGTGTGCGCGGCTTCGGGTACACGCACGACGGTGCGTCGAACGATTTGTTCGCATTTCTCCACTTCTCCGGCTTCACGTTTCAGAGCGATCAGGACCGCCGCGACGTGGCGTCGTTCCTGCTCGCGTTTGATACCGGAACCCATCCCGGCGTGGGCGCGCAGTGGACCATGGACGGCACCAACCAGGCGCCCGGGCTCGCGCGCTTGAACACGCTGCAGTCACTCGCCGACGCGAACACCATCGGTCTGGTCGCGAAGGGAAAGAAGAACAACCAGAATCGCGGCTGGGTGTATCTCGGCGCCGGAAGCTGGCGCCCGGACAAGCAATCGGAAGCAGATATCTCGCAGAGCACGTTGCTCGCGCTCGCGGGTGCGGGCAGCGAGCTCACGTTCACCGGTGTGATGGACGGAACCGAATTACGCCTCGGCATCGACCGCGACCTCGACGGCTTTCGCGACGGCGACGAAGTCAGCGCGGGTTCGGACCCCGGTGATCCGGCATCGACACCCGGCACCGTGGTAAGCGGCGTCAAACCCGCCGGACGGACTCCGGCTCTTCTGTTCATGGCTGGACCCAATCCCACCTCGAGCGAATCGCGTCTCGGCATCACACTCGATCAGGGCGGTCCGGTGTCGCTCGCGATCTACGATGTACGCGGAGCCCTGGTGCGCCGGCTCGTGAACAACGAGCGCTGGGCGAGCGGAACAAGGGTGGCAAGCTGGGATCTTCGATCTGAGGCGGGAACTACCGTGAGCTCGGGAGTATACT
>DATNGX010000046.1:0-7517 GCA_035605755.1 Candidatus Krumholzibacteriia bacterium | reverse complement strand
ATCGAGAAAGCCATTCGCGCGGCGCAGGCGGAAAAGGAGCGGCCTTCGCTTATCCGTGTGCACACACACATCGGTTACGGGAGCCCCAAGCAGGACTCGGAGAAAGCGCACGGAGAAGCGCTGGGCCCCGACGCCGCGCGCGCGACCAAAGAAAAACTGAACTGGCCGCTCGAGCCGCGCTTTCTCATTCCCGACGACGTGCGCACCCACTGCCGCGCGGTGGCCGATCGCGGCGTCAAAGCGCAGAGCGAATGGAGTGCGCGTGTCTACCAGTACAAGAAGAAGAACGCCGATCTCGCCGCCGCATTCGAAGCTGCGCGCACCGAGCGTTTCGCGAAGAAGTGGAAGGAAGCCCTGCCGGTGTTCTCATCCGAGAAGCCGCTGGCCACGCGCGCCGCATCCGGCAAGACCATCAACGCGCTGGCGCCGTTGTTCCCGACGCTGATCGGCGGCTCCGCCGACCTCGCCGGCTCCAACAACACCAGGATCGAGGGCTCGAGCGTGTTCGGCGTCGAATCCGCGGACGGTCGCAACATCTTCTTCGGTGTGCGCGAGCACGCCATGGGTGCGGCGGTGAACGGCATGGCGCTCCACGGCGGCGTGATTCCGTACGGCGCCACCTTCCTCATCTTCTCGGATTACATGCGCCCGTCCATTCGTCTCTCGGCGCTCATGAACGTGCCGTCGACATTCATATTCACGCACGACTCCATCGGTCTGGGCGAAGACGGTCCCACGCACCAGCCCATCGAACACCTGATGAGTCTGCGCGCCATTCCCAATCTCACGGTGTTGCGTCCCGCCGATGCCAACGAAACCGCGGCCGCCTGGGCGTGCGCGCTCGAGCTGCGCGGACCGCGCGCGCTCGTCCTCACGCGCCAGGCGCTTCCTGTCCTGGAGGGCGACCGCGAGCGCATTCACGAAGGCGTGGCCAGGGGCGCGTACGTGGTCGCCGATGCCGAACAGGGAAAAGCCGCCGTCGTGCTCATTGCCACCGGCTCCGAAGTGCACCTCGCCATGGCGGCGCGCACCGAGCTCACCAAACGCGGCATCGCCACGCGCGTCGTCTCCATGCCGTCGTGGGAGCTCTTCCGCGCGCAGAAGCCGCGCTACCGGAGTGCCGTCCTGCCCAAATCGGCGCGCAAGGTCGCCATCGAAGCCGGCGCCACGCTGGGCTGGCGCGAATGGGTGGGCGACAAGGGCGCCGTCGTCGGCCTGGACCGCTTCGGCGCGTCGGCGCCCGGCCCGGTTGCCATGGAAAAACTGGGATTCAACGTCGAGCACGTGGTCGAGACCGCGCTGTCAGTCATCGGCAAACGAACGCCAAGTCCGAAAAAGTAGAAGTTGCCGAATACCACACCGTGGCACCTGTATAGACGCGAAACCGCATGAACTGTCCCGTCTGTGATGCGCCCATGATTGTCCTCGAGATGGACCAGGTCGAGATCGACCACTGCCTCAAGTGCGGCGGCGCCTGGCTCGACGCGGAAGAAATGGACCTGCTCCTGGACGGTTCGGAGGGCCGCGAAGAAATTCGCCGCCGCGCCACGCGCGTCGAAGACAGCGCGGAAGAGAAGCGGCGCTGTCCCATCTGCTCGAAGAAAATGGAGAAGGCGCGCCTCACCCGCGAAGGCAAAGAGACGAAGATTCTGATCGACCGGTGCGAAAAACAACATGGCACCTGGCTTGACGGCGGAGAGCTCGACGCCGTGGTCAACCTTTCGAGCTTTCCCGAAGCGCATCGCATTCACGCGTTCTTGCGCTCGATGTTCGGCGGCAACTGACGCCGCGACGGTTTCCAAGGAGGAGACGTAAAATGGGAGCAGCAGCACTGATTTTTCTCGCCATCATTGCGGTGGCGGTTTTCGCCTTTGTGGGCATGTACAACTCGCTCGTGCAACTGCGCAACCGCGTCAAGAACGCGTGGTCGCAGATCGACGTGCAGCTCAAGCGCCGGCACGATCTCATTCCCAACCTGGTGGAGACGGCCAAGGGTTACATGACGCACGAGCGCGAAACCTTGACCGCCATCACCGACGCGCGCAGCCGCGCCATGGGGGCGGGCACCGTGCAGGACAAGGGCGCGGCCGAGGCCCAGCTCTCGGGTGCCATCTCGCGCTTCATGGTGACGGTGGAGAACTATCCCGACCTCAAGGCCAACCAGAACTTCCTGGCCCTGCAGGAAGAGCTGACCTCGACCGAGAACAAGATCTCGTTCGCGCGCCAGGCCTATAACGACGCGGTGTTGTTCTTCAACAACAAGATCGAGATGTTCCCGTCGAACGTCATCGCCGGCATGTTCAACTTCCGTCCGCAGGAATTCTTCGAAGTCGAAGACGCGACCCAGCGCGAAGCGCCCAAGGTTTCGTTCCAACGGTAGTTCGGGAGTAGAACGCCATGATGTGGGAACTGATCGCCGCCAACCGGCGAAAATCATTTCTGCTTTTCGCCGGGATGGCGGCCCTGCTGCTCTCCCTCGGCTACTTCATCGGCGAAGCAACCATCGGACAGGGCGGTGGTGGATGGATCGGAGTGATCATCGCCACCGCCGTGTGGGTGATCATGTCGGCCGCGAGTGTATTCGGCGGACCCGAGCTCGTGCTCAAGATGAGCCACGCGCGCGAGGTCACACCCGACGTGGCGCCCCAACTCTTCAATGTGGTCGAAGAGATGAAGGTGGCGGCGGGGCTGCCCAGGATGCCGAAGATCTACATCATCGATGAGAAGGCGCCCAACGCCTTCGCCACCGGTCTCAAGCCCGAAGACAGCTCCATCGCGGTGACCGCCGGATTGCTCACGCGCCTCAATCGCGACGAGCTCCAGGGTGTCATCGCGCACGAGACCTCACACATCATGAACCGCGATGCGCAGTTCCTCACCCTGGCTTCCATCATGCTGGGGAGCATCGTGCTGATCTCGCAGGTTTTCCTGCGCGGCATGTGGTACTCGGGCGGCGGTGCGTCGCGCCGTTATCGCCGCAAGGACTCGGGCAGCGGCGGTGGCGGCGGTGCGGCCATCGTGCTTGTCGCCGCCATTGTGCTCGCGATCCTGGGGCCGCTGTTTGCGCGCCTGCTCTATCTCTCCATCTCGCGCAAGCGCGAGTATCTGGCCGACGCGTGCGCCGTGCAGCTCACGCGCTATCCCGACGGACTCGCCAGCGCACTCGAGAAGATTTCCGAGAACGACGCTCCGCTCGACGTGGCCAACAAGGTGACGGCGCCCATGTTCATTGCGGATCCGCTGGCACTCAAGGGAGTGAACGTCTCGGGATGGTCGAGCACGCATCCGCCCATGTCGGAGCGCATCGCGATTTTGCGCGCCATGAGCCAGGGAGCATCGCTGGTGAGTTACGAGCACGCCTTTGCCAGGGCAACCGGGAAGCCGTCGCGCCTCATTCCGGCTTCGGCGCTCAAGGCCGACAAGGACATCGCCGTTCGCGGCCCGCATCCCGACGTGGTGAAAGAACAGAGCGAAAAGCAGGAAGCGCGCGACGTGATGGATCTGATGCGCGCGGTGAACGGCTATGCCTTCCTCGTGTGCGCGTGCGGACTCAAGATCAAGGTTCCGCCCGACATGAAAGAGACCGAGATCAAGTGCCCGCGTTGCGGTCGCGCGAACCAGATTCCGCGCGCACAGGTTTCCGAGTTTGCACAGGTCGCGGCCGCGGTGGGTGCGCTGGTGGGCTCGCAGACGCCCGCGAGCGCCGGCGATATTCCGTTCGCACAACCCGTCGCCGACGCCCCCGGCCCACAGCAACCCCTCGAGTACCACCGGCGCACGCCCGGCGAATGGGAAACCTTCGCCTGCTCATGCGGGCATACCCTCCAACTGTCGCCCATCTTTTCAGCCGCGCAGATGAAGTGTCCCCATTGCGGCACCATTACCCGTATCTCATAGCGTAAGCGGCTGCTTCCAAGCCAGTTACGGAGAAAATCCGGTGCGACATCGCACCGTCCATTTTCGCGCATTTTCTACTGTGTCCACCCAGCGCTCACCCGAAGATTCCGACTGTTTTCTAGATACATCTCCTGATTGTTTGACCTCTCACAGAGGGCGACAATCTTTCAGACCCCGTCAAGCCAGCATGCGTTGGCACCGGGTCAAACCAGACCAGAGCGTGATCCAGGCAAGGGGATCGCGCCGCAAAAATTCGGCAGGTTGCAGCGAGGCGCTAATGCCCGCTCCCTGCGCCAGTCGCTCGGGCCCGAGGTGTGGGCGTGACCTTACCCGCACCGTGCAACCACGCACCTCGAGGCTCGGGCTCAAGGATCTGCCCGGCGAAAGACCGAGGCAGGACAGAATTACGGCGGCGAGTACCTCTGTCCCCGCGACTGGGGGCGTGTGCTCGGGATGGAGTGCTCGCCGCCGTGTTAAGAAATAACGTGGCCGCATACAAGAGCGTGGCCGATTGCGTGGGGACATCGTCCGGGCACCCCGTTCCTGCGCAAGAGGCCACGCCTTCTTTTTATGTCCGCCGATCGTGTATCATGGCCGGCGCATGCACGCGTCCGTCACCTTTCAAGACTTCATCGCTGCCAGTCCCCACACCGATCCCGTCGACAGGAAGAAGCTCCTCTTCGTCTATCGCGCCGTGGAGGATTTTGCGGCCGAACGCCGCTCCTCGGCCGCGGATTTCTCGATTCTGGAGGCCGCGTACGATGCCGGCGGAGTGAAAGCGCCGCTGGAGCGACTGGGAGCGCGCGTGCGCGCGATCACCGGCGTCGAAGATGCGCTTACCTTTCGCGACGATGCGCGCTACGATGTGATCGTGGTATCGGACATGATCGGGCGCGTACCGGACCCGGACGCACTTCTCGAAAACATGGTCCGTCACCTGGCGCCGGATGGACTGGTGATCGTCACGACACCCAACGGGTACGGCCGGCGCTGGCAATTCACGCGCGGCAAGCTGTTCGCACTTTTTCATCGCCACGGTCTCGGCGTGAACCGCTTCATGAACTCCGGTTTCTTTCTCACGGTCTCGAAACCGCTGCGCTCTCATCCTGCTATCGGCGGGTTCGACGCGGACTTTGCCAACCTGGTGCCGCACTGGATGGCGAGCGGCTGGTACGTCGCGCTCCGAAAGAATTCATGAAGCTCGTCGAGTGTGTTCCCAATTTCAGTGAAGGGCGCGATCGCGCGGTGATCGACGCCATTGTGGCGGCGATCGCGAGCGCCGATGGCGCGCACGTGCTCGACGTCGATCCGGGACGCGATACCAACCGCACCGTGGTGACGTTCGTGGCGTCAGCGGAGCGCGTGGTGGAAGCGGCGTTTCGCGGCATCGCCCGAGCCGCCGAGCTCGTCGACATGTCGAAACACCACGGTGAGCATGCACGCATGGGTGCCACCGACGTGTGTCCGTTCGTCCCGTTGGGAACCACGACCATGGACGAGTGCGTGGCGCTGGCGAAAGAGCTCGGCGAGCGCGTCGGTCGCGATCTCGCCATCCCCGTGTATCTCTACGAATACGTCGCCACGCACGAGGACCGCGTGAGCCTGCCGTCGATTCGCGCCGGCGAATACGAAGGGCTGCCGGAGAAGTTGAAGGACCCGCACTGGAAGCCCGACTTCGGCCCCGCCAAAATGAACGCGCGCTCGGGCGCGACCGTGATCGGCGCGCGCAAGTTTTTGATCGCGTACAACGTGAACCTCAATACGCGCGACAAGAAAAAGGCCAGCGACATTGCGTTTGCCATTCGCGAAGCGGGCCGCAAGAAGAAGGACGAGCACGGACGCTTCCTGCGCGACCAGAACGGCGATTTCATCTACGACCCGGGCACACTCAAAGCGTGCAAAGCGGTGGGCTGGTACATCGACGAATATCAACGCGCACAGATTTCGATCAACCTGACCGATTTCGACGTGACACCGCCGCACGTTGCCTTCGACGAGTGCAAGCGCCAGGCGGAAATGCGCGGGCTGCGCGCGACCGGAAGCGAGCTGGTGGGATTGCTCCCGCTGGCGGCGCTCACGCGCGCGGGACGCTATTACCTGGAGCTGCAGGACGCTTCGGCGGGTGTGCCGGAGTCACAACTTGTGGAAACCGCGATTCAATCGCTGGGCTTAAGAGAGCTTGGAGGATTTGATCCCATGCAGAAGATCATCGAATACCGAGTTGCGGGCGAAGCGCCGCTGGCATCATCGACAATCAGCGAGTTCGCGGACAAGACATCCGAAGGCACCGCGGTCCCCGGCGGCGGCTCCGTTGCCGCCCTGTGTGGCGCGATGGCGGCTTCGCTTGCCGCCATGGTGGGAAATCTCACCTATGGCAAGAAGGGCTACGAGAAGTTCTCCAAAGAAATGAGCGCGACGGCGGTCACCGCACAGGAGATCAAGGCCGAGTTCCTGCGCGCCGTCGACGACGACGCCCGCGCCTTCGACGCGGTCATGGCCGCGGGCCGACTGCCCAAAGCCACGCATGACGAGCAGGCGGCGCGCGCAGCGGCCATGCAGCAGGCCACCATGGGTGCGATCGAAGTGCCCATGTCGGTGATGCGCGCCTGCGCGAAAGCGTTGCCGCTGGTGGAATTCGTGGCGCGCGACGGAAACAAGAATTCGGTGAGTGACGCGGGTGTGGCGGCGCTGTGCCTGCAGACCGCCTCGAAAGGCGCGCATCTGAACGTGCTCATCAACACGCAGGGCCTCGCCGACAAGAAGACCGCGGAAAAACTCTCGACGGAAGCGAATGCTCTCTGGGATCAGGTGAATAGCGGCGTGAAAAAGATCGTCGCCGACGTTGAGAGCTCATTCGGCGCTTGATGCATCGTCGCTTCGGTGACGTTTGCGCCTTTTTTGCTGCGACGATTGCTTGATGATTTTGTAACCCTGGATCGCCACCGGCAGCCACCAGGCGGCGCGCCGGATCCACTTGCGCGCCAGCACCGGCGCCGCCACCAGACCCGCCGCCAGCACACCCACAACCACTTTGTTGCGGCTGAAGCGCTGCGCCGCCGACACCACACGGTCGGCGATGCGCAGCTCATGCTGAAGCTCTTCGAACGAATCGGCCACGGCCATGCGATCGGCGTCGCATTCCGCGATGATCGCCGCGCGTCGCTCGCGCAATGATTCGAGATGCGAGCTCACTCGCGGCGCTCCTTCAGGTGCTCGCGGTCCTTTTCGAGCTCACGCAGACTCGCGTCGAAAGGACGCGTCTTGGCTTTGATGATCTTCTTGATGGAGACGGCGCCGAAGGCGGCGATACCCAGAAACAACACAGCGAGAACTGCCGCGACCCACGGGCGTGCACCCTCGGGCACGAAAAGCAGCACCGTCACCGCCAGGAATGTGAGGCCGATGATCGCGCATTGCACACCCACGAAGCTCCAGATCAACACGCCGACCAGACGCACGATTTCTTCCTCGAGCTCGGTGGTGAAGAGCTCGGCGCGGCGATGGAGCAGCGTCACCAGGCGGTGCGCCATTCCTTTCAGGGAACCGAACAGTCCGCGGCGGCCGCTCTCTTCTTCGGGCGTGTCCTCGTGTGATTCGAATTCGTTCATGGGGGCTCCGTG
>DATNGX010000045.1:0-2624 GCA_035605755.1 Candidatus Krumholzibacteriia bacterium | reverse complement strand
GGTGCGGGTGCTTGCGCGCGAAGTTCTTGACGGACTCGGGCGCGCGGCGGTCGGAGTTGCCCTCGCGGAGCACCGGGTTCACGGCGGAGCCCTTGACCTGGTCGTACTTCTCCTGCGCGTCCTCGTACTCGGGCAGGTCGTGGCCCGCGTCCTGGAGCTCCTTGATGGCCGCCTTCAGCTGCGGGATCGAGGCCGAGATGTTGGGCAGCTTGATGATGTTCGCCGCCGGCGTCTTGGCCAGCGCACCCAGACGCGCAAGATCGTCGGGCAGTTTTTGATCCACGCCCAGGCGCTCGGGAAAGTTGGCGATGATACGCCCCGCGAGCGAGATGTCGGCCACCTCGATGTCGACTCCGGTGCCTTCGAAGAAGGCTTCAACGATGGGAAGCAGCGCGTAACTGGCGAGCGCCGGCGCTTCGTCGGTCTTGGTCCATGTGATTCTCGCAGAACGGGATCCGGGCATCTGAGCGCACCTCGTTGGAATGTTGACGCGGGCGGCTGCCCGGTCGCGGCCAGTATACCCGAAAAACCGCCGGTGGTATAATTGTGGCGTTGCATTGTCCCGTCACAAGGAGGTGTGCCATGCGCAAGACGCTTTTGGTTCTACCCATAGCGCTTGTTCTGGCAGTACCGACATTGGTTAATGCGTCTGCCTGGGTCGATCTCTTTCCCATCGTGGATGGAAACTACCAGTCCACGTGCAACTTCAACGAACCACCTGCGGCCGGCCTGCGCGAAGTTGCAGTCGTGCTCAATTCCTCCGCTGATTATTTTACGGGCGTGAGATTTGCCGTCTCGGAGACGGACATCAACTGGCAGCGAGTGGGGGTCACGACGCCGCACACATCGGTGGGGAATTTCGACGACTTGAGCATCGCCTTTGACACCTGTCTCACTCCACCGGCCGTGATTGCAACCCTGCAGTATGTCGCTTCATCCAGGTCACCGTGCGGAACCATTCGCATCGTGGCGCCACAAGGCTTTGTCTCCCCGTTTTACAACGACTGCCTCTTCAACGAGCTGCCTCTGCAGTCGCATCACATGACTGTGAACGGGGTCTACGGGATTCCGGAAGGAAGCGACTATCCCGAATGTTTCTGCCCACCCAGCGCGACACAACCTTCGACATGGGGTCAGATCAAGTCGCTCTATCGTAATTGAGCGGCAAAGAAACGGGCGGCTCGGTTGATCCGAACCGCCCGTTCATGAAACCTGCCCGGAAGGCCGCTCTCTGGTTGCCATCACGAGCACGACAAGAGTCCAGGTGGGAAATACTTCGAGGAACGGAATCGCTTCAACGGCGAGAGCAACCATCAAGGGCCAGCTGAACCCGAGCACACGCAGGAGCACGAGCACGGTGACGGCATCCACGACCCATTGAATGGGCGGAATCAGACCGAGGCCGAAGCCGATGGAGTCGGACACGACCGCGACCAACAGCGCCCAGCGCCAGCGCGGCGTCTGCAATGCGGCTTTGAGACCTCGTGTAATCTGCATCATGCATGTCTCCCGGGCGCGGCTACATCCGCCACAGCTCTCCCAGCGTGACCACACGATAACCCATCTTCTGAATCTGCGGCAGGAGCAAACCCAGCACGCGAACGCTGTTGAAGCGCGCGGGTCCGCCGTCGTGAAGCACGAGCACGGCGCCCGGGCGAACGTTGCGCAGGAAATGTAACACCGTGAGTCTCACACTGGTGTAAAGATCAACCGGATAGGCCGTGCCGGCGACGGGTGTGTATCCATGCTCCTGGATCAGTCGCACCATGCGCGGGGTGAGCACACCGCTTCCCGGACGGCACCACTTGGGCGCATCGCGCGGTTGTATGAGGTCATCGGTACGTTTGAGCTCATCGACGAACTGTTCATTGCGCAAGCGCGCGCTCATGCGGTCGGTGAAGAAATGATTCGCGACCTCGTGCCCTTCGGCGCGAATCGCCTCGAGCAGATCGGGGTGCGCGGC
The DNA here is from genome assembly GCA_035605755.1 of Candidatus Krumholzibacteriia bacterium. Lineage (GTDB taxonomy): Bacteria > Krumholzibacteriota > Krumholzibacteriia > WVZY01 > JAKEHA01 > JAKEHA01. Next base: position 661 of record DATNGX010000045.1, on the reverse strand, counting down.
CGCGTTGGTACCAATGATGAAAAACGTGGCGCGTGCGCCGTGCTTGCGCAACTCGTTCAGGATCCCCGGCGTGACATCGGGGTGCGGCGCGTCATCGATTGTCAAGGCCACCGCGCGCTCACCGGTGGTGACGCGAAAGACAACACCGGGATAGAAATTTCCGACGCGCTTGACCGCCCAGTCGGTGGGATGGAACAGCGTCCAGAACGCCACGACGAGGCCGGCGATCACCAGGACGACAATGATGACGATCGTCCACACGAGCGTCACCGGATCAACAGGTGATCCATCGGGCCCCACGGCGTCAATTTACCGACCGTGAATTCAGTCTTCACGACATCGCCGTTTTCCCGCACCAGCAATCCGGCATCGTCGAGCTCTTTGGGAATATTGTTGGGGATCGCACCCGGGTATTTGCGCACGAACGCGAGCATCCGGGGCCCGCGCAGGAACAGGCCCGCGACATTGGTTTGCGACAGCTCGGCGATCCATTCGGGAATATCGGTGATGCCCGGCATCACGATCGGTCGCCCGCCGGGGCGGGCATGACCCTGCTCCACCAGTCGCGCGGCCGCCACCTTGATCTGGTAGAGCGCCATGCTGGCGCAGGATCGAATCACGGTCTGGTAGCTGGAGCGACCCGCGAGGTCGAGCCGGGGAT
>DATNGX010000044.1:0-11054 GCA_035605755.1 Candidatus Krumholzibacteriia bacterium | reverse complement strand
TTTGCGTACTGCCGCCGCGGCAGTAAGTCATTTTTTCACAAGCGTGCTGTGCTGATCGTCGATCCGCGCATGAGAAAATACAGTCGTGTGATTGCATCTCATCTGAGCATGAAGCCGCTCTCTTTATACATTCACGTTCCGTTCTGCACGCGACGATGCTCGTACTGCTCGTTCTATCACGTCGAAGCACAGCGCGAGCGTGAGGTGCGTTTTGTCGACGCGCTGGTGAGCGAGATCGGTGCGGCCATGCCGGCGAGCGACGAGGTGGTGCTGCACACGATCTTTGTGGGCGGCGGGACGCCGACGGTGCTTGGGAACGATTCGTGGGAGCGCATCATGGAGGCGCTTGCGCCGTGGATGCCGGCGGGCGGCCCGGCCGAGTTTACTGTCGAGATGAATCCGGAGGACGTCACGCGCGAGATGGTGGTGTTTCTGCGTTCGCTCGGCGTCAATCGCGCGAGTCTCGGAATTCAGTCGATGCACGAGGTGGGGCAGAAGGTCTTGAAGCGCTGCACACCGGAGATCAACGTGCGCGCCATCGAGACGGTGATGCACCACCTCGACAATGTGAGCTTCGATGTGCTGCTCGGTGTGCCGAAGACAACTCCGGATGATCTGGTCCGCACGGTGACGGCGCTGGTCCAATACCGGCCGCGTCATCTTTCTGTGTACGGGCTCGAAGCGGGCGGCGACATGTCGCACGAGGTGGAGCGGTTCTTTGCCGCCGTCGACCCGGACCGGGTGGCGGACGAATACCTGGCCGTGTGCAACACGCTGGGCGCGGCGGGTTATCGCCACTATGAGGTGTCGAGCTACGCGCAGCCCGGCTTCGAGTCGCTGCACAACCGGGTCTACTGGGACGGTGGCGCCTACCTGGGGCTCGGGCCCGCCGCCCATTCCTCGCTGGGCGGGCAAAGATTCTGGAATGAGCCCTCGCTCGATTCGTATCTTTCGCGGAGCGGCCCCGAGCACGTGGCCGCGCGCCACGTCGATGTGATCGAAGACGAGGGAATCGAACGGCTCATGCTGGCGCTGCGCACGGACCGCGGACTTGCCATGGAAAACCTCTCGCGCGGCGCCGCCGTGGTGGAGCAGTTCTGTCGTGAGGGCCTCCTCGCCGCCGATGGCGGCCGTATCCGGGCCACGGATCGGGGTTATCTGGTACTCAACGAATTGGTACTTCGCCTGAGCGAAGGCGCATCATGCTGATGGAAAAAGACCGCGACATTTTGCGCGCCATCGTCAACGCGTATGTTGAAGACGGCGTGCCGGTGAGCTCGCAGCGCGTGTACGACGCCGGCTGCCAGCACATGAGCACCGCCACGATTCGCAATCGTATGGTGGCGCTCGAGCAGGAGGGCTACATCAGCAAAGCGCACATCTCGTCCGGCCGCATTCCCACCGACGCGGGGTACCGCGCACGGGTGGAGGAGCTGCAGGCCGACGCCACGCCGCCTCACGGCGAGCACTCGGCGGCGGCGCGCGCGGAGCTGCGCGCCAGCGGCCCCGACGTGAATGCAGTCATGGCGCAGGCGTCGCACCTCCTGGGCGTCATGTCCAACCAGGTGGCGGTGGTCTACGGCGCCATTCTGCAGGAAAGCCGCGTGCGTTCTCTGCAATTGTTCCGCCTCGACGCGCGTCGCGTGCTGATGGCGGTCCACCTCATCCCGGAGCACGAGCGTACCATGACGCTGCGCCTCGATCGCGACATCAGCGAAGACGGTGTGCGCGCCGCCGAGGAATTGCTGCGCAACATCGTCGCCGACCGTCCGCTCACGCAGTCGAAGCAGCTTCTCGCCCAGGGACTGCGCGACAATGTCACCGACGAAGGCGTGATCGTTCGCGAGGTCGCACTGCACTGCGAGGAAACTTTTTCCGCTCCGCCCGCGGTGGAGCTGTGGGTGGAGGAACGAAGCCGCGTTCTGGAGCAGCCCGAGCTCTCCGATCCGCGCACGCTGCAATCCTTGTTACGAATCTTGCACAACCGGGACTATTTGACCTCGGTGCTTGCCGGCAGGCCGCTGGACCGCACCGAGGTGACGATCGGGAGCGAGCACCAGGACGACGTGCTGCGCCCGTTTGCCATGGTGACCGCCGGATACCGGATGGGCGCCGCCCGCGGAGTGCTGGGTATTATCGGTCCCACGCGCATGCGCTATGATGTGGCGCTGTCGCTGGTTGGAGCCGTGTCCCGCGAGATGCGGGCCATCGGCGAAGAATATTTCTGATAGGGAGAACCACGTGGAAGAGAAAGACCGCCCCGGCGCCGGTATTCACAACGACGAAGCCGCGGACTCCAACGATCGCGTCTACGACCTCGACTCCGAGTCTGCCACACCGGAGACCGAAGCCGCCGACGAGACGCCGGAAGCGGCGAGCGAGGGCGACGATCACCGTCCCAAGTTTTCGCGCAAGCAGATCCTCGAGCGCTTTGCGGAAAAAAATTCCGCGATAGGCAAACTGCAGAAGGAAAAGAGCACGCTCGAGAAAGAGCGCGCCACCTGGGCGGCGGAAAAGTCTGCCCTCGAGGCGCAAGTCAAGGAATCCAAAGACAAATGGCTCCGCTCGGCCGCCGAGTTTGAAAACTACCGCAAACGTACCGCCAAGGAATGGGAATTGCTTAAGCAGCAGTCGAGGACCGAGGTCATCCTCGAAGTTCTCAATTCGTTGGATGATTTTGAACGTGCGTTTGCGGTGGTGGAGCACGGCAAGGATGACGAATTCGTAAAAGGGGTTCGTCTCATTTACAACAATCTGTTGTCCGTACTCCAGAAGATGGGCGTGGCCGAAGTCGACTCGCTCCATCAGCCCTTCGATCCGACGCGCCACATGGCGATCGGACAGATCGAGACCGACGAGACCGCTTCCGGGAACGTCGCGAAGGTCATCACGAAGGGATACATCTTCAACGGATCCGTGATCCGTCCCGCACACGTCATCGTCGCAAAGTAGCGACGATACCGAATTCAGACTCTGGGTTTTTGCACGGCCCGCCTTGCGCGCGTTCAGCTCTCGAACGCCGCCGAGGCGCGGCCCGTGCGGGGCAACTTCTAAGGCGAGGAGCCGGACGATGTCGAAGGTCATTGGGATCGATCTGGGAACCACCAATTCGTGCATTTCCTTCATCCAGGATGGCGAGCCCACCGTCGTGACCACGCCGGAAGGGCTGCGCACGACGCCGTCGGTGGTCGCGTTTGCGAAAAATGGCGAGCGTCTCGTCGGCCACATCGCCAAGCGACAGGCCATCACCAATCCCACACAGACCATCTACTCGGTCAAACGTTTCATGGGGACGCGCTTCAGCGAAGTCACGACGGAAGCGGGACGCGTTTCGTACACGGTCGAGGCGGGCAAGAACGGCGAAGTGCTTGTGAAGGTCAAGGACCACACCCTGCGCCCGGAAGAAATCTCGGCCATGATTCTGCAGACCTTGAAGAAGACGGCGGAGGATTTCCTCGGCGAGACGGTCGACCGGGCCGTCATCACGGTCCCCGCGTACTTCAATGACGCACAGCGCCAGGCCACCAAGGATGCGGGACGCATCGCCGGTCTCGACGTGCTGCGGATCATCAACGAGCCCACGGCGGCCGCGCTCGCGTACGGACTCGATCGCGAGAAGAGCGGCGTCACCGCGGTGTACGACCTGGGCGGCGGTACCTTCGACGTATCCATTCTCGAGCTTTCCGACGGTGTCTTCCAGGTCAAGTCGACCTCGGGTGACACGCACCTGGGTGGCGACGACTTCGACCGCATGGTCATGGACTGGGTTGTGGGCGAGTTCCAGGGGCAGTGCGGTATCGACATCTCCAACGACAAGATGGCGATGCAGCGCGTACGCGACTCGTCGGAAAAAGCCAAGTGCGAGCTCTCGACCACGCTCGAGACAACCATCAATCTTCCGTTCCTGGCGGCCGATGATACCGGCCCCAAGCACCTCGAGCTGCAGCTCACACGCGCCAGGCTCGAGCAGCTGGTGGAGCCGCTCATCAAGCGCACCATCGACCCGTGCCGCCAGGCGCTGCACGATGCCGGTATCTCGACCACGCAGATCGAAAAAGTGATTCTTGTCGGCGGTTCGACGCGCATGCCGGCCGTTCGCGAAGCGGTGAAGAAGTTCTTCAATCAGGAGCCGCAGAAGGGCGTCGACCCGGATGAAGTGGTGGCCAAGGGCGCCGCGATTCAGGGCGGCGTGCTCACGGGTACGGTGGAAGAAGTCATTCTTCTCGACGTGACGCCGCTCTCGCTCGGTATCGAAACGCTGGGCGGTGTGATGACGCGACTGATTCAGCGCAACACCACCGTGCCCACGCGCAAGACGCAGATTTTCTCGACCGCCGGCGACAACCAGCCGGCCGTGAGCGTGCACGTTCTCCAGGGCGAGCGCGAGCTCTCCAAGGACAACCGCACGCTGGGCCGTTTCGATCTGGTGGGGATTCCGCCCGCACCGCGCGGCGTGCCGCAGATCGAAGTCACCTTCGACATCGACTCCAACGGTATCGTCAACGTATCGGCGAAGGACCTCGGCACCGGACGCAAGCAGCAGATCGCCATCAAGGTGGCGAGCGGGCTGTCCGAGGGCGAGATCAAGCGCATGATCGATGACGCCGAGCGTTTCGCCGACGAGGACAAGCAGAAGCGTATCTTCACCGAAGCGGTCAACCAGGCCGAGATTCTCCTGTACTCGACCGAGCAGACCCTGCGCGACTATGCGGAGAAATTCTCGGCACGCGACCTGGAAGATATCCACAACGCCATCGCCGATGTGCGCGTCGCGCGCAACTCGGAGGCGCGCGATGTGGATGCGATCAACGGCGCCACCGGCCGCCTGCAGTCCATCATGCACCGCTTCGCGGAGCTGATGTACAGCGCGCCGGATTCGAATCAGTAGCTAAGGGCCCGGACCGGGTTGGAGGAGCGGTCCATCCGCCGCGTCCTCGCAAGTCGATCCTACGAAGCGCCCGGGATTTGCCTCCCGGGCGCTCTCTTTTGTAGCCTCTTCCCGCATCAGACTTTTTCTGGTTCAGCCCCCGGCGGCTGGCGTATATTCCCCCGGCTATGGCATCGAAACGCGACTATTATGAAGTGCTTGGCGTCAACAAGGACGCCTCGCACGACGAGATCAAGAAATCGTACCGCAAGCTGGCCTTTCAATTTCATCCCGACAAGAATCCGGGTAACAAGGAAGCCGAAGAGAAGTTCAAAGAGGCCACGGAGGCGTACGAGGTCCTGAGCGACGCCGAGAAGCGCCGCAACTATGACCAGTTCGGCCACGCGGCCTTCGGACGCGGCGGCGATCCGTTCGCGGGCGCGCGTGGCGGCTTCGGTGGGGGCGGCGCCGGCTTTGAAGGCTTCGATCTCTCTGACGCCCTGCGCGCATTCATGCGCGAATTCGGCGGCTTCGGCGGCGACTTCGAGGGTGCGGGCGGAGGCGGCGGGCGCGCGCGCAAGGGACGCGATCTTCAGATCCGCGTGAAGCTCACCCTCGGCGAAATTGCCACCGGCGTGGAGAAACAGCTGCGCGTCTCGAAGCAGGTGCTGTGCGAGCTGTGCCACGGCTCGGGTGCCAAGGAAGGCTCACAGCCGGTGACGTGCGAGACCTGCAGCGGCACCGGACAGGTGAAGCAGGTGCAGCGCACCATCCTGGGACAGTTCGTCAATGTGATGGAGTGCAACGTCTGCCACGGCGAAGGCTCCATCGTGAAAGAAAAATGTCCCGACTGTCGCGGCACGGGCACCATTCGCGGCAACGAGAACGTGACCGTGAAGATTCCGCCCGGCGTGGCGAGCGGCAACTACATCACCGTGCGCGGCGGCGGCGATCAACTCGGCCGCGGCGGACGTCCCGGCGATCTGTATGTGGTGATCGAAGAGGATGAGGACGAGCGCTTCACGCGCCACGGCAACGACGTGTTGATCGACCTGCCGCTCACGTATCCGCAGCTCGCGCTGGGCGCCAAGCTCGAGGTGCCCACGCTCGACGGCAAGGTGCTGCTCAAAGTTCCGGCCGGCACCGCGTCGCACAAGGTGTTCCGCCTGAAGGGCAAGGGCATCCCCCGTCTCGACGGATACGGCCGCGGCGACGAGCTCGTGCGCGTGGTGGCGTGGGTGCCGGACAAGGTCAGCAAGAAGGAAGAGGAGCTCCTGAAGGAGCTCGACAAGTCGCTCTCCGCGCGTTCGCCGAAGCTCAAGTAGCCGAAGCTCGAGTACCTCTGCTTTGATTGAGGCCCCATGTCAGCCCATAGCTTCTCCTTTTACAGCGCCGATCTCATGCCGTCGGATCCAAAAGTGTGGATCACCGACGACGAACACTTTCATCTCTCGCGCGTGTTGCGCATGGGAACCGGCGACACCGTGCGCATCACCAATGGACTCGGACTGATCGTCACGGCCGAGATTGACAATGTCGGGGCCAAGCGCACCACGGCGCGCGTGTCGAAGGTGGAAGCCAATCTGCCCGAGCCGGTGCCGCTTGTGCTCGCGCTGGGAATGCTCCCGCGCACGCACATGGACGGCGCGCTCACGCAGTGCGTGGAAGCGGGCATCACCGGTTTCATTCCGGTGGTTGCCGAGCGCTGTCACGCGAAGCGCGTGACCGAGGGCCGCGATGAGCGCTGGACGCGGGTCGCGATTGCGGCGATGAAGCAGAGCGGTCGCGGATGGCTGCCGCACATCGAGCCTGCCGTGGACGTGAAGGATCTGGTGGCTCGCTTTGCTTCCTTCCATACGGTTGTGCTCGCGGATGCGGACGCGAGCACCGGCCCCGATGCAATCGGTACGCCGGTGGCGACCCTCGGCATCGTCGGGCCCGAAGCGGGCTTCACGGATTTCGAACGACTGCGCATCAAGGACGGCGGAGCCAGAGCGGTGCGGCTGTCGGCGCAGCGCTTGCGCGCCGAGACCGCCGCGCTGGCATTGGTTTCCATGCTCGCCGTGGGCCGCCCGGCGGTTTGACAGGGTCTCCGCGCTCTCATAGACTGCAGCGGGGGAGGAAATATGATCAAAGAACAACTCAATGAAGACATGAAAACGGCCATGAAGGCGGGCGACAAGCTGCGCCTGTCCGTGGTGCGCATGCTGATGTCCGAGCTCAAGAACGAGAAGATCGCGAAGGGCGCTGAGCTCGACGAAGCCACGGAGCGGCGCGTGCTGACGTCGTACGCAAAAAAACGCAAGGAAGCCATGGACGCCGCGCGCGCGGGCGGTCGCGAAGAGATCGCGCAGCGCGAACAGGCGGAGCTCGACATCACCATGTCGTACCTTCCCAAGCAGCTCACCGAAGACGAGCTGCGCGCGGTGGTAAAGAAGGTTGTCGATGCATCCGGCGCCACGGGTGCCCAGGCGTTTGGTACCGTGATGAAATCTGTCATGGCCGAAGTGGGCGGACAGGCGGACGGGAAGATCATCTCCTCGCTCGTGCGTGAGTTGCTGGGCTAGGGGCGCATGGACGGCGCCACCATTGCAAGCATCTCCACGCTTGGACTCATTGCCATCGGCGCGATCACGGGCGGGATCAAAGGTCTCGCGCGGCAGATCATCGAGCTTTTGGGTCTGATCGTGTCGTTTCTGGTGGCGGCGGTTGCATCCACGTGGATCGCCGCGCTGCTCCACGATCACGCGCACTTTCCACACGCGCCCGCGCTCGTCATTTCATTTATTGCCGTGTTCGTGAGCGGTCTGGTGGCGTTTCACTTTGTGGCCATCGCGATCCAGAAGCTGATTCACACGTCGCTCCTGGGCTGGCTCGACCGCGCCTGCGGTGCGGCCCTGGGACTGGTGGCGGCCACACTGCTGGCAAGCATTCTGGCGACGGTGGCCTTCGAAATGCCGCTGCCCGACAAGTTGCGCGCGGCGCTCGACGGCTCCACGGTTGTGAACGTTGTGCAGCCGGTCGCGGGCTGGCTGTTCGATATCGCGATTCCGCATCGCTCGCGCGGCCACGTGGCGTAGTTACAATGTGACGCGGGCAATTACGCCGCTTCCGTTCTTTCCGCCTTCGCTCGAGATATACAGTTCGCCGGTCGAAGAAAAACACATTCCTTCCGGTTGCGGGAACGTCTTGCGATCCAGCTGTGTGACTGATTTGACGTGCCCGGTTGGATCCGCGATCAAGAGCTCCGACTTGGGCCCGTCCAGGATGTACACCTCGCCGGTTTTGGGATGAATGGCGATTTCAGAAGGCCTGATATCAGGGCTCGTCTTGTTGTCCTTCTTCTTGCCGGCGTCCTTCTTGTTGTCGCTCTTCTTCTTGTGTTCGTCGTTCGCTTCGCTCCCGGCTCCCGAAATAGTGAAAAGTTCGTCCGTGCTCATTTTCTTGGTTCCCAGATCGAAGCTGTACACGCCATTGGTGCCCTTCCCGGACAGATCTCCTTCTTTCGTGCCGACAAGCAATCGATTGTGCGCGCGGTCATGGCACATGGGCTCCGTATCATTGCTGGCGCTGAGCGGAAGCTGGTAGGTCGCGACGTGCGGCTTTTCGTTTTTGCCACGGGTCTCGATCTCGTACAGCATGCCGTCGCTGCGCAGGACGTAATAGGTGTCCCCGACGACGGCCAAACCCTCGTAGTCACCGGTGGTGGAGAAGGGAATTGTGCTTTCAATTGTCTTCGACTGCATGTCGTAGATGAAGATGACCCCCGCGTTGTCCTGAATACACGCCATGCGAGTGCCGCTGAGCAGGACGTTGGCGGAGATTTCGTTCAACTCTTTCGGCATTTGCCACACTTGTTCGACGTTGACCCCGGCCGCTCGGGAGTCGCTGCAATTTGCGATGACAATGCCAAGGGGCAAAGAAGCGATCAATATGGCTGCAGTTGTTTTCATGTGTTTGTTCATCCACTGTGGCTGCGCGATAAACCCGGATCGACGCAGGACCTGTTGGTGTGACCTTGCATTTCGGAGCTCAACCTCAATGTATGTGAGGCCACACTTCAGGACAATCGATCGGCTCGTGGTTACCGGTCTGGCAAAGAACGTATCTGCGCTCAGAGTTCGCGCTGCCGGGCTAATGATATAACCGTACCCGGCGATGCATGGCAGCGGGCATAAAGAGGTCTGTTCGAGCACATCCGGCTGGTCTACAATCGGAAGCACCGACGAGCCTGGATGGGTCAGGCGCGTTCGACTACGAAGTCCACTTGATCTGCCGAGGCATCGGCGCTCCGTGAAAGAGTTCCACCCGCGCGTTGACCGCACTGCGCTGTCGTGCTCATGAAGGCATCCCACTCGCAAGCTCAATTTGATCACGCTTCGCGCGCGCTGGCGCTTGGCCAGGTGCTGGCGTTGGTCGGAAGAGAGTGCGTGAACGAGGCCCCGCGTCACGCGGTCACCTCTCTCCTGCCTTCATCGGATCCAGAGTGGATCAAGGAGCGCCTGGCCGAAATCGACGAATACCGCGCGCTGAGAAAGCAGTCCGGTGACATTGTGATCCCGGAGACGGGCTATCGCGCCCAGGTGGAGCGCATCGCACAGGGTGAGCGGGGGGATGCGGTGACGTTACGTCGCATTGCCGACGGCGAGCACGCGGTGGGGGAACTCAAGCGCAGCGTGCAGGAGCGAAGGGATAGTTCGCCGCTTTTGTTTGCTGTCGCCGCTGGCGCTCAATCCGACGATGCGCTTGTGCGCGAGACATATCGCGCGCTGGATGCGGAAGGCAACATTCGCGACGATGCGACTCCCGAGCTCAAGGCCATACGGCGCGACATTGCGTCCGCACGCAGCCGGCTGCGCGAGCGCGCCGACAAGCTCGTAAATGAGATCGGCTCTGACGCGCACGCCACCGTCGTGAGCGGACGCCATGTACTGGTGGTTCCGCGCGCACATGTGAAGCGCGGCACGGGCCTGGTGCACGGCGCGTCGCAGAGTGGCGGCTCGCTCTACGTGGAACCGCTGGTGTTGCTCGACTTGAACAACGAGCTCGAGACGCGCCTGGCCGACGAGCAGGAGGAAATCGACCGTATTCTGCGCAAGCTCTCGGACCGGGTGCGCGACGCGGCGCCGGGGATCCTGGCCAATGCCGATGTAATCGATCGGCTCGATGTGATTCGAGCGGCAGCACGATTCGCGGAGTCATTTGGTTGCATCACTCCAGATATCGTGGGGTCGCGTATCCACTTTGTGCGAGCTCGACACCCGTTGCTGCTGATGGCGATGAGTCGTGCCGGCACCCACGATCATCAGGTACCCCTGGATCTCACTCTCGATCCGAAGCAGCGATTGATGATCATCACCGGGCCCAACGCCGGCGGGAAAACCGTCGCGCTCAAGACGGTCGGGCTGCTGTCGCTCATGCTGCAGTGCGGGCTTCCGGTGCCGGTTGCGCACGGCACCGAGATGCCCGTGTTCGAACGCATCTACGCCGACATCGGCGACGAGCAGTCGCTGGAGTCGTCGCTGTCGACGTTTACGTCGCATCTCGCCCACCTGGACGAGATGACGAAGAATGCAGATGCACGGACGCTCTGTCTGGTCGACGAAATTGGCGATGGCACTGATCCGGACGAAGGTGCGGCGATTGCGATTGCAACGCTCGAAGCTTTGCTGCGCTCTCGCGCAGCCGTGATTGCCACCACGCACTACGGGCGCATCAAGACGTTTGCGCTCGAGACCGACGGCGTGGCCAACGCGTCGATGGCATTCGAGGATGAAACCGCGCGTCCGCTGTATCGTCTGCTGGAAGGCATTGCGGGACGAAGCCGCGGGATAGAAACAGCGCGGCGAGTTGGATTCGGCTCGCACATTGTTGACCGCGCAGAAGAGATTCTGGGCGGCGAGGCTTTTCGCCTCGAGGCCGCGCTCGCCCGACTCGAGGCGGCGCACGCAGAATGGGAAAGAGAACGGGCTCGTGTCGAAGCGCTGCGTGTCGAGCTCGAGAAAACACTCGCTTCTTCCCGGGAGAAAGAGCAGAGCTACACGCTGACCAAAAAGGAAGCCACGCGCAAGGCCGCACGCGAAGCGGAAGAGCTTCTGAGAAACGCGCGCCGGGAAGCCGAAGACGCGGTGCGTCTCGTGCGAGAAGGGGCAGCCAGAAAAGAAAACATTCGCGAAGGTCGCGCGCG
>DATNGX010000043.1:0-9605 GCA_035605755.1 Candidatus Krumholzibacteriia bacterium | reverse complement strand
CAAACTGTCGAAGTTCATTTCGTGAATGAAACGCTTCCCGGATTTCTGTGGATGTTCCCAACCGGAGATGGTGTGACCAATGTGGGTCTCGGTCTCGTACACAGTGATATCAAGAAGCGCCGGGTGCGTCTTCGCGATGTGCACGAAGCCGTGCTGGCGCTTCCTCGGTTTCGCGCACGCTTCGCGTGCGTGTCTCGCATCGGTGAAGTGCACGGTTGGAATCTCCCCACGCCTGATTTTTCGCGCACACTCGCCGGGGACGGCTTCATGCTGGCCGGCGATGCGGCCGGTCTCGTCGATCCGTTTTCGGGAGAAGGAATCGGGAACGCCGTGGTTTCCGGAAGGCTCGCCGCGCACATGAGCGCGGAGATCATGCGGGGTGAAACGTCACACGCCGCGTACAGCGCGCGCTTGCGCGAAGCGGTCGACGCCGGTGAGATCAAACTTCACTATCGCCTGCGCGAGCTGGCGCGGCATGCGCGCCTGATCGACGTGCTTGTCGGGCGCGCGGCGGCGCACTCCGATGTGCTGAATTGGATTCGGGGAATGACGGCGTCGAGTGACACCGTTGCGAACAAGCGCGCGCTGCTCTCGCCGCTCACCTACGCGCGGCTCATGCTGCGTCGCACGCGCTAGCGCGTAACGCCCAGCGCCTCACGAATCGCGGCTTCGACTTCGGCGCCGGTGAACGGTTTTTCCACCACTTTGGTGGCGCCGAGAAGCTGGGCGCTCTGCAGGAATACGCGATTGCTCGGGGAGCTGATGGCAACGCACTTGGTGAGCGGGCTCTCGCGCTGCAGGTACATGATGACTTCGAGCCCGTCTTTTTCAGGCATGAGAATATCCGCCACCACGACATCGAAGCTCTGCTTGCGAAGAATCTCGATTGCCTGTTTGCCGTCCGGCGCATCCGCCACGTCATAGCCCGTGCGGGTCAACCATTCGCGCAACATATCGCGGATCTGGGGCTCGTCGTCGACGATGAGTACGCGACGCTTCATTACATCTCCTGGCAGCTTCGGAGTGGACTCGGAGGCGTACACGGCCTCGAGTCCCCAAAGTCTACCCGATAATATCCCAATCGGAAAGCAGCCTCTTTTACCACCGGGGCTAAGCAATCAAGGTGCCCGGGATCAGGCCGCCCCTTAACTTCGCCATTCCGGGGGTGGTTTTCAGCCTGTGGCCTATTGCGGGCTCGCCGGAGCGCTGCCATATTGCCGTGGATCTACCGATTCACCGTGGGCGAAAATCCCTCACTGCCGCCCTCGACATGGCTGAGTCCTTGCAACGTTAGCGAAACAATGAGCACTGCGCTTTCCATCACCTACATCGGCCACGCCACCTGCCTGGTGGAGATGGACGGAGTGCGCGTGCTGACCGATCCCATCCTGCGCAACCGGGTGGGGCACATCCGCCGCCAGACGGTGTCTGTGCACAATCAGGGTCACGAGCACATTGATGCCGTGGCGATCTCGCACATTCACCTCGATCACCTCGACAAGCCGTCGCTGCGGCGCATCGACCGGTCGACGCGCATCATCGTTCCTTCCGGCGGCGCCGGGCTGCTCGAGCGCGAGGGATTCCTCAATATAGAAGAAGTGCGTGCAGGGGATCGCACCTCCATCGGACCGATCAACATCGACGTCACGCGTGCCGACCATGGCGGCCACCGCTTCCCGTTCGGACCCGAAGCCGACGCGGTCGGTTACCTGTTTCACGGCAGGCGCTCGGTTTACTTTGCCGGCGACACCGATATTTTCCCCGAGATGTCTGACATTCACGGCGACCTCGACGTCGCGCTCCTGCCCGTGTGGGGCTGGGGGCCGACGCTCGGAAACGGACACCTCAATCCGCGCCGCGCCGCCGAATCGCTGGCCATGCTGAAGCCCCGGGCCGCCATCCCCATTCACTGGGGCACGTTTGCCCCGCTGGGGTTCGGCTGGCTGCGCCCTCGTTTTCTCACCGCGCCGCCCTATGACTTCGCGGATCACGCCAGCGACGTCGCGCCCGATGTCAAAGTCCACGTGGTTCACCCCGGCAACCGGTTTCGCTTCCCGCTGTAATCCTTCATACTTCGACCTGTGGGTCGAGCATCGCCGTTACTGATCATCGCCGGGCGTGTCATCGTCCTGTGGACGGTGGAGGTGTTCGCGCTGTGGCTGCTCTCGCTCGGCTCGGTGGGCATTTATCTTGATCACTGGCAGACGGGCATCCTGGCCGTTGCACTGGTGGGCGCGCTCAACGCGCTCTTTCGCCCGCTGCTGCTTCTGATCACGCTGCCCTTCACGGTTCTCTCACTCGGTTTTCTCACGCTCGTCATCAACACCACCGTGTTTCACCTGGCCGCCGAGCTCTTGCCGGGGCTCGAAGCCGGCTTTTGGTCCAGCTTCGTGGCCGCGCTGACGCTGGCGGTCACCAACACGACCGCCTCCTTGCTCTTCGCCTTCCACGAAGAAGACTCGGTTTACCGTTACATCATGCGCCGCGTGGCGCGTCCGTTCCGGCATCGTCCACCGGAGTCGACGCCGGGGCTCGTGTTCGTGGAGATCGACGGGCTCAGCCACGCCACCCTCGAGCGCGCGGCACACGATGGTTACATGCCGGCCCTGCGCCGGCTGATGCGATCGGGCTCACACCGGCTCGTGCGCTGGGATTGCGCGCTGCCCTCGCAGACATCATCGGTGCAGGCGGGGATTCTCTTCGGAAACAATTTCGACATTCCCGGCTTTCGCTGGTTCGACAAGGCCACGGGCAAGATGGTGCAGGGCAACGACCCCGCGGATGTGGCGCGCATCGAGGCCCGCGTCTCACGCGGCGCCGGTCTTCTGCGCGAAGGCGGGGTCAGCATCTGCAACATGTTCTCCGGCGAAGCGGATCGTTGTGTCGCCACCTTGTCCACGCTCAATCCCACCGAGCACGTGCGCAAATCGTCCGCGGTGTATTTCCCGTACTTCGTCTATCCATACAACTTCACGCGCACGCTCATGATGATCGTGGCCGAGCTCGTAATCGAGCGCTGGCAGGGATGGCGGCAACGATTTCGCAACGAATTCCCGCGCGTGTCGCGCGGTGGAAGTTTTCCGCTGCTCCGCGCCGCATCCACCGTGTTCCAGCGCGAGCTGGGCACGTACGCCTTGATGAGCGAGATGTTCGCGGGAGCGCCGGTGGCCTACATCACGTACACCGGCTATGACGTGGTGGCGCACCACGCCGGCCCGGAGCGGCGCGATGCGATGCGTATCCTGCGCTCCGTGGATCGCCGCATTGCGCTCCTGTTGCGCTCCGCGGCGGAGGCGCAACGCAAGTATCACTTCGTATTTCTTTCCGATCACGGCCACACGCCAAGCATTCCGTTTCGCCAGCGGCACGGCAAAGGCATCGAAACCGTGGTACGCGAGCTCATCCGCAGCGACGAAACCGTTCGCAGTCCCATCGTGAAGACCGAAGGCTGGCAGCACCTGCGCGCGCTGATGAAGGAAGCGCTCGCGCACGATCGTCTTTCGGCCCAGGCGGCGCACCGGCTACTGCGTGCGCGTGCCCGCCAATCATTCGATACCGAAACACGCGCCGGCGATGTGATCGTGTGCGCGTCCGGCAATCTCGCCAACATCTACTTCACCGATGAACCCGAGCGGATGGAGCTCTCCGATCTTGCGGCGGGACACCCCGGGCTGATCGAGGGACTGGTGGCACACCCGGGCATCGCGTTCGCCATGATCCGGTCCGCTGTGCACGGTCCCATCGTCACGGGTCGCGCCGGCGTGCACTATCTGCGCGACCGTCGCATCGAAGGCGACGACCCGCTCGTGCCCTATGGACCGCGCGCGCGCGATCTGCTCATGCGCCTGGACGGGTTTCCACACAGCGGGGACATCGTGCTCATGGGACGCTACGACAGCGAGCGCCACGAGGTGCAGACGTTCGAAGAGCTGGTGGGTTCACACGGCGGCCTGGGCGGCGCGCAAAGCGACGCCTTTCTGCTCGCACCCCAGGATTGGCCGTCCCCCGACGAAATCAATTCGCCCGAGGAGCTGTACCAGATTTTCGTGCGCTGGCGCAGCATGCTCGCGCAGGGTCGCGTGCCCGATGCCCACGTGGACGTCGTTGCACACGATGCTCTATAGTTTTCCCGATGCCGCGCAAGCCATTCTTTCCCCGCGAACCTTTCGGCACCGCCGCGCTCGAGCGCGAGAACGCCGCCTTGCGCGAGGCGCTGGAAATGTCGCGCCGCGAGCAGGAACGCCTGTACGACACGGAGCAGCGGTTGCGCGCGGTGATCGAGCACGCGCCCATCATCGTCTTCGCGATCGATCGCGACGGTATCTTTACGCTGTCGGAAGGGAGCGGACTGAAATCCCTCGGGCTGGCTCCCGGACAAGTGGTGGGCCAGTCGGCGTTCGAGGTGTACCGCGACTTTCCCCAGATCGTGAGCAACCTGCACGACTGTCTCGCGGGAAATCCGGTCAACGAAGTGGTGCAGGTCGGCGAAGCGGTCTATGAAGTGTTGTACGTGCCGCGTCGCGACAAGCACGACGCTGTGGCCGGCATTTCGGGTGTGGCCCTGGATGTCACGGCCCGCGTGCGCGCCGAGATCAACGCCCGCGATCTCGAAGCACAGCTGCGCCAGTCGCAGAAAATGGAAACCGTGGGAACGCTGGCGGGCGGCATTGCCCACGACTTCAACAATATTCTCTCGCCCATCATGGGCTACGCCGATCTCGCGCTCACCGATCTGCCGGCCGATCATCCGGCGCGCGACGACATCGAGCAGGTGCTCAAGGCGGCGCGCCGGGCGCGTGATCTGGTAAAACAGATGCTCGTCTTTTCACGCCGCGGTGATCAGACGCGCCATCCCGTGCAGCTGCACCTGGTGGTGAACGACGCGCTCAAGCTGATTCGTTCCATGCTGCCGTCCAACATCGAGCTCTCGCAGCGCGTTGCGAATCAGAACGACACCGTGCTCGCCGATGCGGGACAGATGCACCAGGTGATCATGAATCTCATCACCAACGCCGCCTACGCCATGCGCAACACGGGCGGCGTGCTGCGCGTCGAGCTCGGCCGTGAAGAGCTCGATGAAGAACGCGCTCGTGGCGCCGGGGATCTCAAACCCGGTTTGTACGTCGTGCTGTCGGTGATCGACCGGGGCGAGGGAATGGATGCGGCGACGCTGGGCCGCGTGTTCGAGCCTTTCTTCACCACCAAGCGTCCCGGCGAAGGCACGGGCCTTGGACTGTCGGTGGTGCACGGCATCGTGCACAGTCACGGCGGGGGCATCGAGGTGAAGAGTGCCCTCAACGAAGGCACCACGTTTCGCGCGTATTTTCCGGCTGCGGCGGCCACGGAAGAGTCGCTGCCGGAAGCGCGGGCGCTGGAAGCGGCGCGCGGCGGCGAGCATGTGCTCATTGTCGATGACGAAGCCGCCATCGTGGATCTCCTGCAGCGCATGCTCGAGCAGCGCGGCTTTCGTGTCACGGCATTCAACTCGAGCGAAGCCGCATTGCAGGGATTCCGCGCCGATCCCGATGGCTTCGACGCCATCATCACCGACCAGACCATGCCGCGCATGAGCGGAGTCGAGCTGGCGCGCGCCGTGCACGAGTTGCGGCCCGCGCTTCCCATCGTGCTCACCACGGGCTACGTGGATGATGCCGCGCACCGCGACCGCGGCCGCGACATCGCGGGTGTTGCGGTCAAGCCGTTCGATGCCGCCACCATCGCGGGTGTGCTGCGCAAAGTACTGGATCGCACGTGAGTCGACTTGCCAACGTCGTGTTGGTAATTGTCACCACGATTCTGTTGGCGGCCGTGGGCGAGATTGCGCTGCGCGTGTTCGCGCCGGTCGCGAGCCCATACCAGGAGATCGAGCGCCTCGAGCCGCAGATCAACCAGTACATCAAGGTTGAATACCCGCGTAATTACTCGGCCGTCAGTGAGGCCGAGCCGGGGCTTCCCGGTCTTTCCGGAATGCACCGGTTCACCACCAACAACATGGGCTTTCGCGGGGACACGCTCGAGGATCCGAAACCGTCGAACGAGTTTCGCGTGTTCATGCTGGGCGGAAGCACCACGGAATGTTTCTATCTGGATGACGACGACGATCTCGCGCGCGTGGTGCAGGGCGAGCTGTCCGCGGCGGCACCGCCGGCCACCACGGTACGCGTGTACAACGCGGGGCTTTCGAGCGCAGGCAGCGACGACCACGTCGCCATGCTGAGCCAGCGCATCGTCCATTTTCAGCCCGACCTGGTGATTGTGTTCTCCGGCATCAATGATCTCACGCGCTCGATCTTCAACTACGACTACCGCCACTACATCGAATACAAGCCGGCGTACAGAAAGCCCTGGTTCAAGCGCTGGCCGATGAAGCTGCAGCTGACGCGCCGGCTGTTTCTTTTGAAGGAACGCATCAACCCCGACCCGCAACGGCTCGAGGAGCAGCGGCCCCTGGTGAGCAACTATGCGGGCCTCATTGGACTGCAGCGCGCTGCACCCGAGACCGACGCCGCGCCCCGCACCGACGAGACGAGTTACGCCACCAATCTCAGGTCCCTGGCCGGCATCGCTCGCGGCAATGGGTTCAAGATGGTGTTCATGACGCAGCAGACGACGTGGAACAGCACCGTCGACGCGCACGCGCGCAAGCACCACTGGATGCGCTATCGAGCCGGCGCTCCCGGCCCGGATGGCCTGCCGCTGCCGGGTACCGGCTTTACATTCCGCGAAGCCGCCATGGATGCAGCGCTGGAAAAACTCAACGACGGTATGCGCGCCGTGAGTGTGGAGGAGTCCGTGCCGGTTTATGATCTTGCGCGGACGTTGCCGAAGTCGCTCGAGTACTTCTACGATGACTGTCACTTCAACACGGCCGGCGCGCTGACCGCCGGCAAAGGGCTCGCGGCATTTCTCGTGGCGCAGCAGTTGACACCGGTGGCCACCCGCGAGTGAGCATCCGGCGTAGGTGCAATTACTGAGATGACAACCAGATAATCTCGTAGGTTAATTACCGGTACCGGATCGAAAACTGAAGCCCGCTGTCACACAAACACTTAGCCGTTCCAGGACCCCGCCGCATTCCGCTCCGGTGTGGATAAGGGCAAACGCCCGGGCCTCGAATTCCGCGATAAGCCGTTATCACATAAGCAATAAACGCTGAAAATAATGCGTTGAAGACTTATACACAGGAGGGGGCCCCTGTGTGGAAAACCCGCCCCGTGGGCTCGTCTCATTTATAGCGACAAAAAAAACACGCCCCCGGTTCGCACCGGGAGCGTGTCTCGAGAGTCTACTGGCCGACTAGCGCGAACCCACCGGAACGGGCTGCTTGTCTTCCTTCTTCTGCCAGCTCGGGTTGTTCGTGCTGGAGCTGGTCGTCGCGTGATCGGCATCCTTCGGACCGGTCGATGTTCCCATCTTGCAGTTGCCTTCGAAGAACACACCCTCGTCGATGACCAGACGCGCGGTCGAGATGTCGCCTTCGACATGCGAGCCGCTCTGGAGCTCGATCTTGTTGGCGGCGGTGATGTTACCGATGAGCTTGCCGCCGATGACGGCGTTCTTCACCTTGACCTCCGCCTTGACCACACCCGACTTGCCGATAATAAGAGTATCCGGCGTGCCGATCGACCCCTCGAACTGGCCGTCGATGCGAATCGTTCCCTGAAGCTCGATGTCGCCTTTGATTTTGCAGCCCTGGCCGAGCATCGTGTTCAGAGTTGCCTGTCCCGTGGTGACTTCCGCGTCCTTATTAAACATGGCCTTCGCCTCCTCGTTCGATTGAGTCGCCTTGAATCCTGGTTTCAACATAGCGCCCGTCCCGTTGTTCGTGTACTGGGGGCGTCGTCTGACCGCTCAATTAATTCAGCAGGTACTTTCGCGGGTCGACGGGTACGCCGTTTTCACGAACCTCAAAGTGGAGATGGGGGGCCGTACTTTTTCCGGTACTCCCCACATAGGCGATCGTTGTTCCACGGGTCACCCGGTCACCGGCTTTTACCAGATTCCGGGAGTTGTGTCCATACACGCTACGGAGTCCGTAGCCGTGGTCGACTTCGACCATCCACCCGTAGGTTTCGTCGAATCCACTCATTTCGACGATTCCGTCCGCCACGACGAGCACCGGTGTATCACGCTCGGCAGCAATGTCCATGCCCGGGTGATACAACGGATTTTTTTCTCCGCCGGTGACCGTGAATTCCTTTGTCACAAAGCCTTTTACGGGCCATATCGAGGGCATGGACTCGAGCATGAGCTGCTGCTCCCGGACCCCCACACCGCCTTCTTCTTCGTCGTGTGGGATGGCTGGAGTTCTGGCAACCGGCGAAAGGCTTGCCACCAGGGCGCTGTCGGCGGGCGAGAGCGGCACGCCCAGCATGTGCTTCATCTGCAAACCGAGCGCGCGCATCTCAAACAGCTCGATGCGGAGGGAATCGACCGCCGCCAGCTGCCCGCGCAGCTTCACATTCTCGCGACTCACGGTGGCCGCCTTCTGCGCCACCCCGGCCACTCGTCCGTATGTGAACACCACAATGGTCCCCACCAGCAACCCGACGATCACAAACACCGCGAGCGCATAGATCCAGCGATACGACACCCGGAAGTTCCAGGTCGTTCGATTGTCGTGCGGGACGATGATGACCGAAAATTCTCTCGGCATAACAACGCGCTACCGCGGCAGCGGTATGTTCATGATCGACGACAGCCGCTCGAAGTCATCGTAGCTGTAAAACTCGATGGCGATGCTTCCCTTGCCGCCGCGCTTCTCGTTTATCGAGACGCGCGTGCCCAGATGCGTGGCGAACGCCTTCTCGAGATCGGCGAGGTACGCGGGCTTCTCGCGGCGCGAGCGCGTGGCGTTGCTCTTCTTCGGCTTCACAAGTCCCACGATCGATTCCACCTGGCGCACGCTCATGTTCTCTTCGACGATGCGTCGCGCGAGCACGATCTGTTCTTTCTGGGTGGTGAGCGCAAGCAGCGCGCGAGCGTGTCCCGCCGAGACCGTGCCGGCCTGGATCATGCCCTGCACTTCTTCGGGAAGATTGAGAAGACGGATCGTGTTGGCGACCGAGCTGCGGTCCTTGCCCACCATGCCGGCCACATCGGCCTGCGACGCGCTGAACTCCGAGATCAACCGGCGATACGCCTGCGCCTCTTCGATGGGGTTCAAGTTTTCGCGCTGGATGTTCTCGACGATGGCGAGACGAAGCGCATCGGCGTCGCTCACATCGCGCACCACCACCGGAATGGTGGCCACGCCCGCAAGCCGCGCGGCCTGCAGCCGGCGCTCGCCCATGATGAGCTCGTACTTCGATCCCTTGCGCCGCACCACAACCGGCTGCAGCACACCGTCCGCCTTGATGCTGTCGGACAGCTCGCGGAGCCTGTCATCGTCGATGTGCTTTCGCGGCTGGAACGGATTGACCTCGATGCCGTCGGTGGCGACTTCGAATACTTTCTCGCCCGGCTGCGGTCGCTCGAGAGCGGTCGCGACCGCCGCCGGCACCGGAATCAATGCCTCAAGACCCCGTCCCAGTACTTTGCGCGTGGACATCATTGATCACCTCTTGCGCAAGATCGAGGTAGCTCCTCGCACCCTGCGATTGAAC
>DATNGX010000042.1:0-5631 GCA_035605755.1 Candidatus Krumholzibacteriia bacterium | reverse complement strand
CCGCGAGCTGCACGCGCGGCTTCACACCGTCACGCACCACCTGCGTTTCAATCGTGACCTTGCCGTTGCCGTTGTGCAGGCTGTCGACCGCGTTGTCGACCAGATTCTCGACAATGCGGCGCAGCGAAACCGGATCGGCTTCCACGAACGCTCCCTCGCCCAGGCTCGTTTCCACGCGCGCCGCACCGCGCGCACCGGCAGCAACCTGGCGCGCCACTTCATTCAAATCGCAACGCTCGCGCGCACCACGCTGCGAGAGCCGGGCATAATTGGACGCCAGATTCTCGAGATAGCCGATGCTTTCTTCAACCGTGGCGCTGCGCTCGCGCACCACCTCGCGCAGCTGCGCCGGATCGTCGTCGACGTGCTGCACGATGTGGCGGAAGACATTGCGAATCGGCGTGAGTCCGTTCTTGATGTCGTGATTCACCTGGCGCGCCAGATCGCCCATGGTGGCGCGGCGCTCGGCATCTTTGAGCCGGAAGGTGCTGTCACGCAGGCGCGACGTCATCGCCGCGAGAGCTTTGGCCAGTGTTCCAACTTCGTCCGTGCGTCCCGTATCGAAAACCACATTCAGCTTGTCGAGGTCGATGCGCGCCGCCTGATCCGCCAGCTCCACCACCGGCCGGCTCACACGCGAAGCCAGCCAGCTCGCCAGCAACACCACCACCAGCGCACTCACCGCCAGCGCAATCACGAACCAGCGGTCGACATTCCGCCGCAGCGCAGCAATCCCGGAAAGATCATTCGTAATGCGGAAGGCGCCCATGCGGTACGTCTTCGTCTCCGCATTGAAATAGGGAACTGCGATCGCATCCACGATGGCGCGCGTGCTCGTCGAGTCCGGCCCCACCCCCGGCTCACCCGGAATCAGCAGCGACACCTGCAGCGAGTTGCCGCCCGTGAACGTGTGCAACGGACTCGCCTCCACGCCGCCCACCATTGAAAAACGTTTGCCTCCCACCACCAGCGAATCCGCCGCCGCCAGCACCAGAATCGGCTCGCCCGGCGTGCGTGCCCGCACCAGTGCCGAGTGATCCGGCAGCGCACCCAGAAAGCGCGGCAGTTCCGGTTCCAGCCGGTCATAGTCGTTCCGAAAATGCCCCGAGCTCACAATCCGTCCGCTCGCATCCTGAATCTGCAACATGTCGAGACCCGCAAGCCGCATCGCATTGCCCGCGTAGTCCAACAGATAACGGCGCTCACTCTCCGCGCCATCCACCGCCGCGCGCCGAAAGCGATTGTCCGATGATGCCGCGTCGCGAATCTGCGCCAGCGACGCATGCACATGATCCGTCTCACGCGCGACGTCATCCTGTATCACCTTCACCAGCGCATCCACCCGCGCCTGCTCCTGCGCCGTCAGCCGCGCCGTCATCTCATGCCGCACCACGAGCCCCAGGCCGACCAGGGGCACCAGCGACCCGATCAAAAACGCGATGAGAAGTTGCGTCCTCAGTTTCATGACTTCGTCTCTCGACCGGCAATCACAAGGTACACGTGTCCGGAAGCATCGACCGTAAAGCTGATGCGATCGCTCATGGCAATGAAGTGAGCGCGGGTTTCAACCAGGGGAAGGACCGCAATGGACAACGGTCGCAGGCTTGCGAGCCATGCCATGTCGCGCATGAAACTCGAACCGAGACAAGGGAAGTCTCGATACCAAGAAAGAGACCGTACATAGTTGGCAACGGCTAGTTGAGGGAATGGAGCCCTTTCGCTGGCCGCTGGCCGTTTCAACGCGATGGCTCGTAGTGATGGCCCGAAACCCGGCACTGCGGCGCGTATTGCACGGGCTTCTTCCGACGACGCAGTGTCCATCGCCGCGAGGGCCACGATACGTTCCGCAAGCGAGCGAGCTGTTGTGTCGTCGCTGTCGAAGAATAGTTGGCTCTTTGAGAAGCTGCCGCGTGCTTCCATGTCGGAAACAGACATAGCGCAGGCGCTCTGCGAAGCATTTAGGATATTACTTCCACCCCGAGAGTCGATACGGACTGCATCGCGGGCCAGAGCATCGCATACTCTCTGCGGCAGCTCGGCCGCAGACCCGCGCATGGGAGCAACCAGCACGTACGCTCGGTCCCAAGCGAGGGGCGCCATCGTCGTGTGCCGCTCGCGAGCATAGTCGATTGCTGCAGGATCATCAGTGATCATTGCATCGGCTGCGCCGGCGACGAGGTCTTTTGCGTCAGTGGGGTTGGCTTGAACGAAGCGAACAACGGGACCGAGAGCGGTCACCACGGGTTCGATTACGACACTTTCAGCAACTGGAATGTCGGAATTGAACTGCCACGCGCCGGTTCCCATCGGCGGACCGCTGTCAGAGTCACGACGGATGGCAATCATGGGCAGTGCGAGTAGCTTGATATCGGGTGCGCCGCGCACGCCTTTGACGAGAAATGTTCGACGGTCGATGATGTCGACTGACGTGATGGCGAGGCCGCGCTTGATCGCAGGATCGAAGCTCCTCACTACATCATCCGACGTTACCGGGCTCTGATCCCAGAACTGTGCGCCGTCACGAAGCTCGATGAGCCAGCCGTCGCTTCCTTCTTTCCACGACTTCGCGAGCGCCGGCTGAACGTCCCCGTAGCAGTCGATGTTCACGAGCGTCTCATATAAATGAGAGAAGACAAATCGCTCTTCGCGATTTTGCGGTACCGGTGCGTGCGAGGGATCGATCTTGTCGAAGACGACGACGGTGACGGTGTCGGCGGGATGTTCGGCGGGAACGCGTGTTTCGCAGGGAGGCGTGGACGACTGATTGACGGACGATCTGCCGCCGCAGCCGAACGCGGTAAGGCACAGCAGGCCGGCTGTTCCGAGCACCCGTACAACGCGCATGTCGAGATGGACTCCGTGGCTCAAATTCGAGGGTTCCCTGGCGGAATCATGTATGGGGCAACTGGTGGCGGTCCACCGCTTTTTGAGACATTGGCCAGCCCGGCCCCGGCATGGTAAGTTGCGGCAATGACTCCTCCGCGTCAAAGTGCCCGGGCAGCCGCCCTTCGGCTCGCCATATTGCTCGCGGCCGCCCTGGGTGGCGCCGCCAGGCCACAGTTGCCGGCTTCGCTGGATGAAGACTGGTTCATGATCCGCATGGGCGGGAGTGCTGTGGGAACGGCGTCGGAGCGCTGGACGCAGGCGGCCGACGAGCTGGTGTTCCAGGCCCAGATGAACCTGAGCTTCACGCGCATGGGCACACCGCTCGCGATGTCGATTCTCACCGAGGAAGCGTGCACGCCGGAGGGCAAGTTCATGCGCGCCCGCATGCAGAGCACGGTCTCCAATCTCACGTCGACGGCAACGATCGACGGCGATTCGTTGCGCTATGAAACCAGCGCCGGCGGCGCGACGCGCCACCGGGTGATCGCGTGGAAGAAAGAGGCGGTCAGCGAAAAAATCGGACGCGAGCTGGTATCACACTGGTTGAGCGGCACGGCGGCCGAAACGACGATCACGGTGTTCGACATTTCCGAAGGTGATTTTCGCACCAGCCGGCTGGTACGCGGCAAAAAATTGAAATTGCCGATCGGCAGCGACGAACGCGAAGTCATTCCTGTCGATGAATACGACTCGGGTGCGGAAACGGCGTCGTCGACTTCATGGTACGCGGCCACGGGCACGCATCGCTCGGAGCGCACGCTGGTGCGTCAGCTGGGTATCGAGATCGAGATCGTGCGCGTGACACCGGCGGAGCTGGAAGCGACTCCCATCGAGCCGAGCTTCGACATCATCAAGCAGTCGATGGTGCCGTGCCCGGGATTCCCGGTGCCGGCCTCGCGCATGGACACGGTCACACTGGTGCTCGACTTTCCGCGCACGCTCCCGCCGGGATCGATGAGCGGTCCCAGTCAGATTGAAGTCTCGCGCCATGGAGAAGAAGTCACGCTGCAGCTTACGCGCGCCATTGCGGACAAGGAAACTGTCGACGGCGACAAGCGCGGCGTCTTCCTGAAGCCGGACCGCTTCGTACAGTGCGACGCGGCCGAGATCAAAGCGGTGGCGGACAGCCTCGCGAAGGCGACGCGCAACGACACCTGGGTGCTGGCGCGGTCGGTGGCGGCGTGGGTGGACGCGCACATCACGCGCAAGAACATGGAACAGGGGTACGCGTCCGCGCTGGATGTGTACCGCTCGCGCACGGGGGATTGCACCGAGCACTCGCTCTTGACCACGGCGATTCTGCGCGCAGCGGGCGTCCCGGCGCGCCCGGTGGTCGGCCTCGCGTACAGTGAACGCGACCACGCGTTCGTCGGCCACATGTGGGTGGAGGCGTACGTGGATCAATGGCGCACACTCGACGCTCTCAACCTCAATCTCGACCCCATCCGCATCCGCGTCTATGCGCCCGAGTCCAGCGAAGGACTGGGCGAGCGCGACCTCATGCGCGCCTATGCCATGATGGCCGGCGTCAAAGTGCGCGCGGTCGATCATCGCGCGCGCAGTTAGCGTGCCCCGCGGCAACTTTCAATACGGAAGGACCTCGACGTGCCTCTGCTCAAGAAAACCATGTTCCGCGAATACGACATTCGCGGACGGGTGAACGATGAAGAATTGAATCCCATCAGCGCGGAATGGATCGGCCGCGGCTTCGGAACCTTTCTGGCGCGCAGGGACGTCGAGCACATGGTGGTCGGCTACGACTGCCGCTTCGGCTCGGTGGAGATCAAAGACGGTCTGGTGAAAGGACTGCGCGCGACCGGCCGCAACGTGATCATGATCGGCATGTGCCTGACGCCGATGATGTACTGGGCGCAGTACCGCTTCAAAGTAAAGGGCGGGGCCATGATCACGGGCAGCCACAACCCCAAGGGCTGGAACGGTCTCAAGCTCGGCGCGGGATTTTCCTCCACGCTGGTGGCGAGCGAGATCCTGGAGCTCTACGACATCATCGCGCGCGAAGACTTCGTGACCGGCCACGGGGATTACACCGAGGCCACCATCATCGACGATTACCAGAATGATCTGGTGTCGCGTGTGAAGATCAAGCGCCCGCTCAAGATGGTGATCGACACCGGCAACGGAACCGCGGGTGCGTTTGCACCGCGCATCTTCAAGGCCGCGGGACTCGACGTGATCGAGCAGTTCACCGATCTGGATCCCGATTTCCCCAATCACGAGCCCGATCCCGCGCGCACCGACACCGTGGAGATCCTGGGCAAGCGCGTGCGCGCCGAACGCGCCGACCTCGGCATGGCCTTCGACGGCGACGGCGACCGCTTTGGCGTGGTGGACGAAAATGGAGACGTGATCTGGCCCGATCGTTACATGATCCTGCTCGCGCGCCAGGTGCTGGAGCGCCAGCCCGGCGGCAAGATCGTGTTCGACGTGAAGTGCACGCAGGCGCTCGAAGATGACATCAAGGCGCACGGCGGCGTGCCCATCATGTGGAAGACGGGGCACTCGCACATCAAGGCCAAGCTGCACGAGGAACAGGCCGCGCTGGCGGGCGAGATGAGCGGTCACGTCTTCTTCGTGGAAAACTATTACGGATTCGACGACGGGATCTATTCCGGGTTGCGTTTCGCGGAGTACGTGGCGGCGCGCAGTGAAACGCTTTCGACAATCATGGCGGGAACGCCGACGTACATCTCGACGCCTGCCATACAGGTCAAGTGCCCCGACGAA
>DATNGX010000041.1:0-4507 GCA_035605755.1 Candidatus Krumholzibacteriia bacterium | reverse complement strand
GACCGCTGCGCAAGTTTGACGATCGCCTCGAACGCATCTTCCCGTTTCTGCGCCCGCTCTACGGCGTGGTGTTGGTGAGTGCCCGAAAGCAGGCGCGCGCATGATCTTTCACCAGATCGACGCCGGCGGTGACCGCAACTTCGCGTACCTGATCGCGGACAAGATCGGAGGCGTGGCGGCGCTGTTCGACCCGCCGCCGGACCTCGCACTCTATGCCGAGCTCATCATCCAGGAGCGCGTGAAGGTGGAGTACATCATCATCACGCACGGACACAACGACCACTGCTGGGGTATGCAGCCGGCGAAGGAAGCATTTCACGGAAAGATCGTGGCGCATTCGTCGATCTATCTCGATACCGATCTGAAAGTCGACGAGGGCGACACGCTGCCGCTCGGTGATCTTTCCCTCAAGTTTCTCTACACGCCCGGCCACACCGACGACCACATCTGCTGTGTGTGCGAAGACAACGTCATCACCGGCGACGTGTTGTTCGTGGGCAAAGTGGGCGGCACGGATCTGGGTCCCGGCGCCAAGAAAGAATGGGACAGCCTCCAGAAGCTCATGCAGCTGCCCGACAGCACCAAGGTGTGGCCGGGACACAACTACGGTGTCGCGCCGACATCGACCATCGGACACGAAAAGAAAACCAATCCCTTCCTCATCCAGCCCGACTTCGACGCCTTCATCAACCTCAAAGCCAACTGGCTCGACTACAAGCGCAAGCACGGAATCAAGTAACCCGGCAAGGCACGCGCCTTGCGAAACAGTCGTTTGAAGCGCCCGGACACGCCATCACGCCGATGGCTGCCACGTTTTGGCGCACGAAGGACCGTTGCGCATGGCCAGTTTCTTGCCGGCCACCACAGATCGAATCCACGACCTGGCTTCCGAGCTGGTGCTCTCACTCGAGCTCTCGCGCGGCGAAGGCTGCGACATCGCCGCGACCGCGCAGGCCGCGGAACGCTTTGCGCGCGAGGTGCACGGCGTGCTGGTGTCGGCCGAAGCGGCCGGCGAAGCCGGATCCACCCTGCGCATCGACGAGACCTGCCGCGCTGTCGAGACGGCGTATTCGCACTGGAAGAGTGTCGATATCGCGTTCTCGCAGACGCTGCGTCTCGCGTACGAAAATCAGGTGCCGCGCACGAACCTTCAGCTCGACGACGTGCACGCGGGGCTGCGCCAGCGTGTGGGCGATCAGGTGGCGGAAGCGTACACGGATCTGCGCGCACGCTGGGCCGCGCACGTCGCCTCCCGTCCCTGGGACACATATTTGAATCGCGCTCCGCAGCACGTGGATCGCCCGGCGCTCGAGAAAGCGCTGGCGGGACTGGCGCGCGGCGACGATCTCGACGTCGAGGACGCGATGGCCGCGATCAGCGGACCGCTGCGCTACGCCTTTGCGGATCACCTGCGTGATCACGCCGATGATTTGAACGATCTTGAAATTGGATTGTGGCGCCGGCCCGAGATTCTGGTGGCCGGCGACTTCTGGGGACATGCGAAGGGCACTCGTCTTCTCGACGTGCTGGCGCAGAACGGCCCCGAGCGCACGCGTGACGCGGCGCGGACACTGGCGGGATTCTTCGTACCGGCGCGTGCGGGTGCGGCTGCGGTTATCCGCGACCTGCAGAACGTACACGAATCACAGCAGGAGCGCTTCGCGCGCTGTCTCATGCTGCACCCCGATTACGAAGTTCGCCGCTATGCCGCCAACAACGTCGACATCAATTCCATCTGGAAAGTGATCACGCCGGAAAGCGTCCCGTGCGCCGCTATTCTTACCCTCCTCGAGCGGCTGGTGGGATCGAGCCGTTACACGACGGCGCAGCGCAAGATCTTCTTCGACGCCGTGTACCGCCGGCTGCTCACACTCTCGGGGCGTTCCGACGTCCTGTACGCCCGCGGCATCGTGCGCATCTTCGTGAAGCTCAACTTCTTTCTGGAAGATTCATACTTTCTGAAACTGTCAGCGCTGCTCGATTACCTGGCCGCCAAAGAGCGCGCGCATCGCATCCACGACGGCCTTCTCGACGATTACATCTCGCGCATCAAGACCGAAAAGGAAAAGGCGGGACACATTCCCACCGAAGAGCCGACGTTCGACGGCATTCCACTGGTGGTACTGCGACGCCTGGCGCGCGACGGTCACTTCTGGAAGACGCTGATTGCCCACCCCATCGCCAAGATTGCGCGCGAAACCGTTCCCCACGTCTCGACGCGCGACCGCGCCCTCTTGGTGGCAACCAATCATCGCACCAACGCGGAAGTGCTGCGCGGGCTGGGTCGCAAGCGCGATCTGTTCAACACGCACAGCGCGCGCATGGCGCTGCTCAGCAATCCGCAGACGCCGGTGGCCGTGTCGATGGGCTACTTCGCCGATCTCACACCGGCCGACGTCGAAGCGCTGCTGCGCCGCTCGACCATGCACCCCGAGCTGCGCACGCAGCTGCGCATCCGTTATCAGGCCCACAAGCGCTAGTCCGATTCTGCTTGCCGCACAGGTGCCGCGCCGCTAGCGTGGACCGTCCATGGACCATGAGCTCGGCACTGTCCTGTCCGCGTGGTGGACGATTCCCTTTGCGGGCATGCTGCTGTCCATCGCACTGTTTCCTCTCTTCGCGCGTCATTTCTGGGAGCGTCATTACGCCAAAGTGACGCTGTTCTGGTCGCTCGCGCTGGCGTTGCCCCTGCTTGCGCTGCATCGCGCCGAGGGCACCCATCACCTGATCGAAGTCATCCTCGTCGACTACATTCCGTTTCTCGTGATCCTGTGGGCGCTGTACACGGTTGCGTCCGGGATCTTCGTCACCGGCACCATGCACGGCACGCCCCTGCAGAACACGCTGATGATCGCCGCGGGGACGGCGCTCGCATCGTGGGTCGGAACCACGGGTGCGTCCATCGTGATGGTGCGGCCGCTGGTGCGCGCCATCGCATGGCGCAAACACCGCGCGCACACAGTCGTGTTCTTCATTTTTCTCGTCAGCAACGTGGGCGGTGCGCTGACGCCGCTCGGAGATCCGCCCCTGTTCCTGGGTTTCCTGCACGGCGTTCCCTTCTTCTGGACCCTGCGCCTGTTCCCGATGATGCTCGCCCTGGCGCTGCCGCTGCTCGTCATCTACTTCGCGCTGGACTCGTGGTACTACCGGCACGATCCGCCCAAAACCGTTTACGGCGTGCGGGAACGAGTCGGGCTGATCGGGTGGCAGAATTTCTTCTTCTTGATCGTGATTGTCATGGTGGTGCTTGCAAGCGGCACGTGGAACGCGGGAACCGTCCGGATTCTCGGAGTGGAACGCGAAGTATCCGGGCTGATCCGTGATGCAGCGCTGCTTATGATCAGCCTGGTTTCATTCCGTACCACGCCGGAGAAGATTCATCGCGACAATCTGTTTTCGTGGGGACCTGTCAAGGAAGTGGCGGTTCTCTTCGCTGGAATCTTCATCACCATGATTCCGGCCATCGCCATTCTGCGCGCGGGTGACGAGGGTGCGCTGAGCGGAATGGTGGATCTCGCCCGCGAACCGCGTCACTACTTCTGGCTGACGGGCGGGCTCTCCAGCTTTCTCGACAACGCGCCCACCTACCTGACCTTTTTCAACACCGCGTTGGGTGCTCTCGAACCGGGCAAACCTGAATCGGAAGCGGTGAAGCACCTCCTGACCACGCACGCGCACTACCTCGAAGCCATCTCGTGCGGCGCCGTGTTCATGGGCGCGAACACGTACATCGGCAATGCGCCCAACTTCATGGTGAAGAGCATCGCCGAGCACGCCGGCATTTCGATGCCGGGATTCTTCGGCTACATCGTGAAGTACACGATCCCGGTGCTGATGCCGCTATTCCTGATCGTGATGTTTGTGTTTTTCCGTTAGCGGCTACTTCTTCGCGCCGAGGATCTTGTCGACCATCGCGTCATCGGGCAGAAGCCCGGCGGCCGGAAGACGGCGGGTCACTTCCTTCCACTTCGGATTCTTTGCGAACACTTCCTTGAAGTAAGCCATGGCCTCTTTCTCATGCCCCGCGGTCATGAGGGTGACGGCCGCCCAGTACTTCACCTCCGGGTTGCCGGGAAGCTGCCGGGCTGCGTCACCGTAGGCGGTCAGCGCGTCGTCCATCTTGTTTTCGGACATGGCGGCGTCGCCTTCGTCCATCTTGTCGTAGGCGCGGTGCATCGCGACCAGGCGACGCAGCTCCTTCACCGGCTCGGCGTTGTCTTCCACGCGCAGATCCATCACGCGGTCTGCCCAGGGCCGGCCGGTCGACTGCGCCGGCACGATCAGAATGGCTGCCGACTGTTTGCCGCGAATGTCACCGCCCTCTTTCTGCGCGGCTTCGAGCGCCTGCAGCAAGCGCTCGGCGAGATCGCCTTTGGCAGTTTCGTACGCGCGCGCCATCGCGTCCCACACCGTGTTCTTCTCCATCAGATTTGCTTCCGTGGAAAACTGGGCGCCGGCATGATCGCCCGCCGCCTGAATGCACCGGGAACCCGTGTGCACCGCCACG
>DATNGX010000040.1:0-2165 GCA_035605755.1 Candidatus Krumholzibacteriia bacterium | reverse complement strand
CGGTTTCAATCGACCCCGGCGCCGCCTTGCGCGCCGTCTCGAGAAAACCGATGGAGCCTTTGACGTCGCCGCGCGCGAGCGCAAGACGCGCCTTCATGTGAAGCATGGGAAGCGAGCCGGGCGTCG
The DNA here is from genome assembly GCA_035605755.1 of Candidatus Krumholzibacteriia bacterium. Classification (GTDB taxonomy): domain Bacteria; phylum Krumholzibacteriota; class Krumholzibacteriia; order WVZY01; family JAKEHA01; genus JAKEHA01. The sequence goes on along the minus strand of DATNGX010000040.1, from coordinate 2,039 downwards.
CCTTGAGCACTTCGCCGGCAATCTGGTCCGCGTGTGTCAAATCGCGTGACGAGTAGTACGCTTCGGCCAGGCGCTCGCCCACCGCCGGACTATGATTGGAAAGTTGCCACGCCTGGTGCAGCGGAGGGACCGCGTCGTCGGCGTGGCCCTGCTCGAGGAGCATGACGCCCTGGCTGAAAAGCGTCATGGCGCGCGCCCTGGCCTCGTCGGAGGGCTCCTGCGCGCGTGACAATGACGGTGCGGCTGCAAGAACCACCGCAAATCCCCACGCCAGCGCCGTATGTATCTTGTGCTTCATGCAAAAAAACCGTGATTGCCCGTTCATGAGTTCCGACTGTAAGTTACAAACCAGTCTAACAGGTGCGCAATCCCGATGACAACGAGACGAACCGGACCGTCTTCGCATTTCATGTTGTATCTGGGGCGGCTGCTGGCGGCTTGCGCGCTGGTTGCCGCCATCCAGGGCTGCTACACGCTCGTGCGGCACCCGGGGATCCCCGAGCTCAATTACGTGCGCCCGCCCTCCGACAGCCCGTGCATTCAGTGTCATTCCACCGAACAGCGGCTCGCTTACGTGTCATCGCAGCGGCTCGATCGCGCGCGCGGACCATGGGGAACGCTCGCGCACCCGTGGTGGTTTGACGCCAATGCCGGTGCCGACAGTACCGGGAGCAGCGATGCGAAAAAGCGCTGAGCCGCGCCGTCGCGGCCCGCGGTGCATGGTTGCGTGCGCGTTGGTGCTCGGTGCGGCGCTCTCGCACGCGGCCGACGCGCAGGTGCCGGGTGCGAATCGCGCCCTCGAATTCGAAGACCTCGGATACACGCGCCCGCCGGAGATATCCGCGCGCGCCGCGGGACTCGGCGGCTACGTCGCCACCGCCACCGACGTCACGGCTTTGGTGACGAACCCAGGACTTCTCTGCCGCATCAAGCAGCGCACGCCGATGCTTGGCTTCTCGCACGAATCATCCGACGTCGTGACGTCGTATCCGGGGTCATCGATGGGATTGTCCTCGGACCGGAACGGACTCCAATTCGTGGGCGCAGCCGCCGCCATTCCGGTGTTCCAGGGAAGTCTCGTTCCCGCCGTCGCGGTCTACCGCGCCGTCGTCAGCGACCTCGATATCGCCTACCAGACCACGCGCCCCGCCGAGCTGCGCACGGATTCGTTCCGCCTGCAGCAGTCGGGAACGACATACGCCTTCGCGGCGGGATTCGGAATCGATCTGGCCAGTGTGCTGTCGGCGGGCGTATCGGTGAGTCTCATGGAGGGCGGCTACCAGGCGCTGCGCCAGACGCACACGCGAACGGAAACGTCTCCCAATGCCGTCGACGAGTACGTGATCGACGACATCGACGGCGACCTCGACGGCGTGGTCGCGCACGTGGGATTCATTCTGTACGCGCATCGTCACGCGCATATCGCATTCAATGTGACGACACCGTCCGAAATCAACGCGTCCGTCACCCAGTCGAGCGAGAACACGCAGCAGATCGAGAATGGAACCGGATTCACCGTGCGCGAGAGCACGTCGTCATCCGCCGAATATGTGGTCCCCTATCGCCTCGACGGCGGCATCGCGATGCCGTGGGGGGCATGGCTGGTGGCGGTGCAGGCGGGTACGTGTGACTGGGCCGCGAGTGCCATCGACGGGCAGCGATTGCGCCTGCAGAACGGAAGCGCGGTGCTGGGACGAACCATCGATTATCGCGCCGGCGTCGAATGGACGGCGCCGTCGTGGCCGGTGCGCCTGCGCGCCGGCGCGGCCCGGCTTCCCTTTGCGCCCGACTACCTGCAGGCGGATCGCATCGACAACGACCAGATGGAAAAAGTCTCGGCCGAGTCGGCGCCGATGCGCTATTCGTTCGGTGCCGGGGTGATTCTGCGCGAGAGCATCGTCATCGATGCATCGTTCATGCACACGCGCGGGGATCGCAACACCACCAGCTTCTCCGAAGAACGCAACGGCTCACAATTTCTCATCGAAGGCTCCTACTGGTTCTAGTGGCTCCGCTTGCAGACGCGCGGTGTCTTCGCT
>DATNGX010000039.1:0-2631 GCA_035605755.1 Candidatus Krumholzibacteriia bacterium | reverse complement strand
CGAGCCGACGCTCTTGATGTTGCCCGACACACCCGACACCGTCTTGTACGCCGCGAGCTTCGAATCCACTTTCACGGCCGTATCGGCAACCGCGATGGCGACCATCGCGACAAGCGCGCCGGCGATCACCAGCGACACCTTGGGAAAGGTTGAGCGAATCATGTCTCAAGGCCTCCTGGAGAGCGTCGCAAGAGCGACGCAAACAAGTTATTGGAATCTAAACGTCGTGAAGAGACTAACGAGGTTGTGTGAAGATTCTATAAAGGCTGGCTAAAGGTTTGCGGCCGAAGAAAGCGCCCCGGTTCACAGGCAACCGGGGCGCTTTTACTTTGGAACAACGCTGATTGGTTCAGCGTGCTGTTAGCCGAAAAGAAGGTCGATGATCGAGCCCAAGTGGCGTTTCCCTTCCAGCACTTCGGGATTGTAAATCTCGGTGTAGCCGCAGTTGGTGCACGACGCCGTGATGAACTGGTTGTGCTCGACGTCGAGGATCTTGGAAAGGCCGGTGCCCGCCGCCGAGATGCGTTTGACCTTCGCACCGCGGGTCTGGCACTTGGTGCACACGAATCTGGTTTCAAGCTCGGTCGCGAATGACATGGGTTCCTCCATTATATAGGCGCCAGCGGGCGCACGAATGAGTCTCCTACACGGCAAAGACCGCCGCATTCAGGGAAATTTTTTCCGCTCAGCGGACGAGGAAGTCGGTCGAAACCTTGTTGATCCACGAGACCACCTGGCCGCGACTTGCACGAGCCCCGATGAACAGCGCTTCGAGCAGGGCGGGGTGCGCCGCGACGTATTTCTGGGCGCGGTACGAACGACGGACGAGCCCTCCGATCGCCTGCTCACAACGAGCGTCGTAGGTGGCGATGACTTCATCCGCGTGATGTGGAGCGCGCAGCGCCTCGTCCACCACATCCGCCGCGATGGCGGCGGTTGTCACCGCGTGGTGAATCCCCTCCCCTGTCATCGCATCGATGAAGCGTCCTGCGTCGCCCACGAAGAGCACACCGTTCACCGAGCGGCGGCTGGAAGCGGGCGTGGCGTAGGGAAGCTGCCAGGTGGCGGCGTCATGAAGACGAGCACCGGCTGCGATTCGCTTTTTCACATCGGGAGTGTCGAGGAAGCGCTGCAGCAATTCCTGCAAGGTGGCGCCACACCGTTTGAAGCGATCGGTGCGCATGATCACACCCACATTGGCGCGGTCGGTGCCCAGCGGAAACACCCACGCGTATCCCGGCGCAAGCACGGATTGAAAATGAAACTCGGCGGCAAAGCTGCGCGTGTCGATGCCATCCAGGTATGCGCGAATGGCAACCCCGCGCTCGGACTCCTTCGCCTGCTTCGCCATCCGCCGGCCCAGGATGGAGGTGGCACCATCCGCGGCGATCACGTGCCGCGCTCGCATCGGTCCGGCTTCCACTTCAACCCCGCACACACGGCCATTCTCAACTACCGGTGCGCGCACGTGCGCCTTTTCGAAGCGCGCACCGCTGGCGATCGCGTGGCGGCGCAGAAGATCATCGAACTCTATCCGCGGCGCGATCAGAAACTGTGCGCCTTCCCGTCGGGGATCGAAGGGCACGGTAAAATCGCGACCGCGTGCCGACACCAGCCGGACCGCGCGCACGCGCGCGAAGCCGGCTGCACCCAGGCCGTCACGCAGCCCGAGGTCGTGTAGAATTCCCACCGTCCCCGGCGGAATGCCGTCGCCGCAGGGTTTGTCGCGCGGAAACTCGGCGCGGTCCACGAGCACCACGTCGCGTCCGCGACGCGCAAGCGATGCCGCGGCCGTGCTGCCAGCCGGGCCGGCGCCAACCACAATGGCGTCATGGAATGTGGGCATGACTTAAATGTCACCTACACTACAATCATCTGTGTGTGGTAGACTTCTTTGAACCGCCCCCCACCGCAAGAAGGAGGAACACCCATGGCAGCGGTCTCGCGTCGCTCCGGCCGTACTGTTCTGTTCATCTGCTGTACATTCATTCTCACACTGTTTACCCACAACTTGTTCGCCGCCACCTGGACCGTACGCCAGGACGGCTCTGGACAGTTTACTACCATCAACGCTGCAAGGGCAGTCGCCACTACCAATGACATCATCGAAGTCGGACCGGGGACGTATCCGGAAGAGATCGACTTCGACTATGCCGTCACCCTCGTTTCGACGTCGGGTGCAACTGCTACCATTCTGGATGGTCAGCTTATCCGTCGCGTCCTGATCTTCAGAGCTGGTACTGGCAGCGTGGTGGACGGCTTCACCATCCGAAACGGCGTTCAGGTCAGCTCCGGCGGGGGCTTGCGCGTTCAATTCGGCGCCACCTGCACCATGCGCAACTGCATCCTGGAAGGAAATCACGCTGACTTCGATGGCGGTGCCATTATTACGCGAGACCCGGGAACGCGACTGGATGTGTTCGACTGTACGATCCGGAACAACACCGCAGACCGGCACGCGGCGGGAGTTCTACTCCTTTCGTCGAGCGTCGCGACCTACACGCGGTGCCGCTTCGAGGGAAACGTCGGTGACGCCAGCGGGGCTGTGGCCATGGACGACCACTCTCTTTTCGTCGCCAGGGACTGCCTCTTCCTGCGCAACAGCGGCGCGTACGCCGGAGTGTTCTCGAC
>DATNGX010000038.1:0-3020 GCA_035605755.1 Candidatus Krumholzibacteriia bacterium | reverse complement strand
ATCAGTAATTGCTCTTCACGCAGCCGGCTTGCTGCGGTTCGTCGTTGAGGCGGGCCTGCACCCATGTGAACAGGGGCTCGGTCAGCGCCGACTCGGGTGCGACGATGCTTGTGTGATCAAGGCCCGAGAACGTCCAGTACTCGATCTGTTGTCCGGCGGCGCAGCGTGCGTCGACGTACGCGTTGGTTGCGGCGGGCGGCACGACCATGTCGCCCAGGCCCTGGACAATGACGAGCGGTGCCGCGATGGCGCCATTGGCGGCGTTCGCTTCGAGTCGCGCGACCAACGCCTGGTTGGTGTCAATCGCCAGCGCAACGCCTTCGAATGACGAAGCCAGTGCGTCGATCTCGTGTGCATCCTCGGGCGGAATGAATCCGCACAGATTCGCGATCTTGCGCGACGCTTCGAGGGCGGCAGGACGGATCGCGTCCTCGAATTTGATGTCGGAATAGAAACGGCTGTACGACATGGCGAGGTACGGGCCGAGCCTTTTGTCGACGACAGGATTCATCCTGATGATGTGGAGCGGATCGGCGACGGGCGCGATCGCGATGACGCCGGCGAGTCTCACGTCGGGCGCGTAGCGCGGCGCAATGATGCCGCTCCAGAGGGCCGCGTGCCCTCCCTGCGAATGTCCCCACACCATGGCGTGACGGCGATCGAGCGTGAGCTCGGGCATGTGGTACACCGCGCGCATCGCGTCGAGTACAGAGCGCGCTTCTGCTTCACCCATCAAGTACGGATGCGGTCCGCCCTTCTCGGTGTACGAATAATCCGTCGCCACCACCACCCATCCCTGGCCGACAATCTTGTCGCGCGCCGCAATGCCTTCACTCGGCGCCGAGAAGAGAGACGGCATGCACTTCTGCATCAATCCGGTCGTGCCGTGTGTCCATGCAATCAGCGGACGCGGCAATACAGGCATTTCTTTGGGGGCGAAGACCATGGCGACCCCGAGCGCCGGTGTCTTGTCGTCGATACTGGTTGTGTACTGAATGCGCCAGGCCAGCATCCCCGGCGGCAAAATCACGTTCTTTACCACTTCGCTCTTGAGAAGCGCGCCGTGCTCGCTGGAAATATTGGCAGGCGGGTCATAGAACGCGTCCGGCGGGTGTGCAACGATGTTCAGCGACGGCCGGTGCACCGGTGTCGTGTCCGCGGGCGCACGCTGCGCCGTTTCGTTGTTGGTGGAGGCCTCTTGTTTCGACTTTCCGCAACCGCTGAAGGCGGACACCACGATGAGCCACGCAATCAAGTTTCTCCGCCGGAAAACCCTGTTCATCAACCGCACCCTTTCTTGACGATGACGTCGAGCTCGTTCCTGGGAATGGGCCGTGCCTTTGCACTCACCCATCTCCACCACGATTTCACGAACGCTTCCGGAGTTTCACCGGTGACAGCCTGGAGCGCATCGGCACCCCGCAGCCAGACCACCTGTGCGGCGGTGCGTCCTTTCGTTTCGTAAATGTAGCCCATCATGCTGGCCGCTTCGAGATAGGCCGTCAGGTCATCGAGCTCGCGGAAGCGGGCGACGAGCGTGTCCATGGGAACGTAGCCGTTGGGTTCGGCCAGCGCGTGCGCGACATCGTGGTTGGTGTAGCCGCCACAATGCGCGTCCGAGTACTGCGCAAGACCTTCCTCCACCCACGCGCCCGATGCCTCTCCCCAGATGTGATAGGCGTACACGTGCATCAGCTCGTGCCGCTCGAACGAGCGCCATTCGGCATTGTTCACCAGAAACACCGCACGCTCGGCGCGTGCCGCCAATCCTGTGACGGCGACACCGGTGAGCGCCTTCATCTGCTCCCGGCTCTCGACTAAGAAAATGTCGACGGGTGGATCGAATTGGACAACACCAAGCCGCTCGAGAATGTCGCGGCGCGCAACCACGGCACGGTGAATGAGACTGTCCTGGTGCGCGGCCGGATACGTGCCGTCGGCAAAGTAGAAGCGAAGATGCGGTGCGTCGCGCTGTATCCATTGGAATGTTTTGTTGTTGAGCGCCGTGCGCGCCATTCCCTGCGGCTCGGGCGTTCCTGTGGACGGCACGCCGCCGGGTTTGGTCGCGGGATCCACCACCTTGCCATCCACGATCCAGTCGCCGGGGTGGATATTGTCGATGAAAAAAATCTTCCAGCCATCCGGTGTGTGGCGCCACCACTCGCGCTGCACCGCTCGTGTATCCACAACGCGCAGCGTGCCACCCCGGTCCTGTTCCCGTTTCCAGTGCTGGTGGATGATCACCGTGGCGGTATCACCGTGCACTGTCACGGAGTCAAAATCGAACGAGAGCTCGATCGTGCGCTTGACCTGTTCGAAGCTTGCTTTCAGGTAGCTCTCGGCGTCGTCAGGCGTTCCGAGGCGGCCGTCAGGGGTTTGCGCGGCAAACTCGGGCGCTCGCACGGCACGAATCAGGTCGGGGTTCTGCTCGAAGTAGGCAAGCCGCTGCTGCGCATACTGTTTCTCGATCGCCGCGCGGACAGAGTTCATGTGGTCCGGTGGACTCCCGGCGCAGCTCAGAGAGAGGACGGCCAGCACGAAAGCGATGGCAGGTTGCATGCGTGTTGCGGCTTTCAAAGTCCTGGTCTGGGCCGAAAGAATCCCCACGCCACCAATTCGGGAACAACTGTCGTTTGGCCCAGCACCCGGTAACCAAAATGCTCGTAGAGTGACACGTTCGATTCTTTCTCCGTGGTCAATGACACACCGCTGGATTCAGCGTCACGGTGCGCCATGGTATGGACGTGATCGAGGAGCGCTCGCGCGTAGCCGCGCCCCTGTGCGTCGGAGCGCACGGCGAGCACATTGATATGATAGTGGTGCTCGCGCGGCATGAAGGGTTCAACGGCGCCGGTGTAGGCTGCATAACGCTCGCGGGGCCCGTCTCCGAGATCGCGCCACAGCTCGTCGCGCAACTGTTCCAGGGCGTGAGACTTGACGGAGCGATTGGGCAGTGAGACCAGCGCGACTCCCTGCAGCCGGTCCGTGTCGCGCACACCATACATGAATTCGCTGCGGTG
>DATNGX010000037.1:0-3190 GCA_035605755.1 Candidatus Krumholzibacteriia bacterium | reverse complement strand
CCGAAGCGAACCCACCGGGAGTAGCGCCGCATGCGCCGGACACGATCGCTCGTCGTTGGCATCATCGCAATGACGGCCGTGTGTCCGCTGATCGATGCCCACGCCGGCACGCGCGCTCCACTCTCTGAGAAAGAGCTTCGTAAGAAGACCGACGGTCTCCCGCCCGAGCTCTTGCACGAAGTTGTATCCATGCAGTACGTGCTGCAACCCGAAGAGCTCGTACGGCTCCTTTCTGACACCAGACCTGCGCGTTGCCGGCAATGGATCGACGACTGGTGGGCAACGCGCGATCCCATTCCCACCAACCAGACCAATGAGGCGCGCGAGGAGCACGAGCGGCGCGTGCAAAGCGCACTGGATCATTTCGGCCGCGGCACGTGGCCCGGCTGGGACGATCGTGGCGAAGTGCTGATTCGCCTCGGCGAGCCCGGCGCGCGCATGCAATCGGGTGCCGACGTGGCTCCACCCGGCGTGCTCATTCCCGCCGAAGAGATGTGGTACTACCCGCAGTTGGATGTCTACGCGCGCTTCTCTGACACGGGTGCCTTCGGCTTTGTGCAGTACATGGAGACGGTGAAAACACCGGTCAGCGAACGGCCGCGCAATGATCGCCGCACGCTGGCAAGCGAATACAATCCCGACTTTCCCATGGATTTCATGGATGTGGACTCACCGCTTCCGCACACCATGGGAGTCGTGGTGCCGCTCGCCGACGGCGATTTCGACCGGTTCATCGACCGCGTGTTCGGGTATTACGACCTCGTGGATCAGATGCCCGCGATCTACCCGTTCGATTTCGCCAGGATGCACATTCCCGCGTACGTCGCCGTGGACCAGTTCCGCGGCGGCGACGGCGTCGATCGCGTCGATGTGAGCACCGAGTGGGCGACTACGGTTCGGCCGCTCCAGCTCGACTCGCCGTTTCGCGTGTTCACCACCACGTCGGTGTTCTGGGACTACGGCGGCGCCGAAGTGGCGCGCTATGCGCGCGCGGACACCATCCGCACGCGAACGCTCGCGGGTGATTCACTGGCCACGAAGCTGAACCAGATCACGCTCACACTGCCGCCCGCCACGTATCGCGTGGCGGTGACGGTGGAGGAGAAGGGAAGCGGTCGCTTTGCGACCGTGCGGCGTGAGGTGACGCTCGACGATCTCGAAGGCGCGATTGCGATGAGCGATCTCGAGCTGGCGCGTACCATCGGCGCCGCGCGCGAAACGTCGGCGTTCAATCGCGGACCGCTCGAAGTGGTGCCGCGGCCGTCGGGACGTTATCGCTCCGGAGAGCCCGTGCCCGTGTATTTCGAAATCTATCACGTGGGCACTGACAGGCACGGAGCACGTGCGTACACGGTGGAGTACAGCGTGAGGTCCGCAGGACCACGGAGCCTGTGGTCCAAATTGACCTTCCGCAACGCGGACCGTGTGCAGGTGCGCTCGCGCTTCGACGCCCTCGCTCCCGGCCCGCACGATTTTGTCCACGTGTCCGCGGTGACGAAGAACCTCGAGCCCGGCGACTATGTTCTAGAGGTCGCCGTCACCGACCGCTCATCGTCGCGACGGGTGGTCCGGGAGACCACGTTTCGCCTGCTCAAGTAGTCACAAGAAAAAAGGCCTCGTGGATGTCCACGAAGCCTTTTTCTTTTTCCAGTGACGCTGCAACTAGAAGCGCAGCACCGCCGCAAATGTGATGCTGTCGAGATCTTCTCCGGTAGCGTCCTTAAAATCGTCGTTGTTCCAGAAGTTGTACGTGCCGTACAGGTCCAGCTTGAACGCCATCAACGGAAGGTTGACGCCCGCGCGCAGCGCGTAGAACGGATCGCTCTGCCACTCGCCATCGAGGTGACCGATCCCCATGCCGGCGCCGGCGTAGATCATGCTGCCGAGCAGCGCCCAACCCGACGGGATGAACATCCCGTTGTCGGTACCCGCGTAGTTGAAGATGTACTCGCCCTGCGCCTCGAGCGTCATCATCGCCGCTCCAAATTGATAGGACCCGATGAGACCGAAAGAATCCTTGCTGAGGTCCAGGCTCTCATCGTTATCGATGTCGCCGAGGTTGCGCAGATAGTGCAGACCCGCGCCCAGGCTTCCGCCGAGCGCCATCGACGGCGCCGTGACCATTGTGCTGATCAGGGCCGTGATCACCAGACAGAGCAGAATGCGTTTCATATCAATACCTCCGAGGTTTGCCAGGGGCGATGCCCATGGTTTAGCACAGCCTGACGGAAAGAACCATACGCCGTATACATGAAAAAAAAGACCACCCGGCGGCGGGTGGCCTTTTTAAGGAGATCAGCGGGCGATAATCTAGTCGCCGCCGAGGTTGAAGCGGGGCAACGCGGCAAACGTGACGCTGTCCAGATCGCTTTCGTTCACTTCGTCGAAGGCGTCGCTGTTCCAGAATTGATACGTGCCGTACATGTCGAGACCGACCGGTCCGAGCGGAAGATCCACACCGGCGCGCAGCGCGTAGAACGGATCACTCATCCACTCGTCATGAAAGTGACCGATGCCGATGCCCGCACCCGCGTAGAGCGGGCCGCCTACCATTGCCCAGGCTTGCGGAATCCACAGTCCCTCGTCGGTTCCGAGGTAGCTGCTGATGTATTCCACCTGGCCCTCGAGTTTCAGGAACGCTGCGTGTCCCATGACCGAGCCGACGAAGCCAAGGTTATTCTCGTCCAGGTCGACGCCATCGCTACCGTCGATTTCATTAACGTTGTGCAGATAGTGAATACCGCCGCCGAGGCTCAGGCCGCCCGCGGAAGAGGTGCCGGCAGTCGCCACAACCGTCATGACTGCCAAAAATGCGATTACTACGTTCTTCATTTTAGCCCCCTTGTACGGGAAATCGAGCACCTACTGCATTGAATAATAAGGAGAAAGGAGCCATGCCATGCGGAATGTCACGGTTTTGACCACCGGGAAAACAAAGGGCCACCCGGCGGCGGGCGGCCCTTTGACTGCGCAAATGCGGATGCGACTCAGCGTTTCGCGGTAAGGGCCACCGGCGGTAGTCCCTTGTGGAAGTCGATCTTGGTGTACACGGGCGGAAGCTGGCCGTTGTCCGTGTATTCCCAGAAGATGGCGTCTCCGCTCGGACTCACGGCGAGACTGTCCGCCGCGAACCATGCCGGAAGCTGCCCCAGATTGCACTCGGGCTGGTCCCATCCTTCGCATGTAAAGC
>DATNGX010000036.1:0-5670 GCA_035605755.1 Candidatus Krumholzibacteriia bacterium | reverse complement strand
AAGCAATAGTTACGCCATGACGGGTTGAATTCCGATCTAGTCCAAAAGGATGAGTTTCTCTTGCTAATCTGTAACCAACTTGCCAGCGGGTACTTTGCGAACCTTTACGATCGCGCTAACCACCAGGTACAGGGCCAGGAGCATCAGGGCCAGTGCCGACATCGCATTGAAAAGGGCCACGTCGACGCCTTTGGACAGGGAGGCATTGGCCAGCATGAGCTTGATCAGGGACCACACCGTGATGATGAGAACGAACAGCATCGGAATCAGGGTAAACGAAATCCGCCGGCGCGCCTGGTGCAGCCACACAGTGATGACAAGCAGTGAAAGTGCGGCCAGAAGCTGGTTGGATGCGCCGAATAGCGTCCAGAACTTGAGCCAGCTTCCCTTCTCGCCGAAGGCCAGGAAGTAGACAGGAATCGCCACGGTGGCCAGCGTCAGCAGAAAACCCGCGAAGCGCGAGCGCCAGCCGAACAGTTCCTGCAGCAGGTAACGTCCCAGGCGAAGCGACACGTCCAGCGTGTCGAACACGAACGTCGAGAACGCCATGGCACCGAAGGTCACCGCGAACGCGAGCTTGTCCTGGCCGATTACAAGCGTAAGAAAACGCCCAATGCCATTGCCGTAGATGGTTCCCGGCGCGAGTCCTTTGGTCGAGTCCGGCGCGGCGATCATGATGGTCACCAGCGCGATCAACGCCACGAAGGCCTCCGCCAGCATTGCGCCGTAGCCGATGGGCTGCATGTGCGATTCTTTCTCCACCTGCTTGCACGTGGTGCCGCTGCACACGAGGCCGTGGAATCCGGAACACGCGCCGCACGCGATGGTCACGAACAGGAACGGGAACATCGCTCCCGTCATGCCGCCCACGTTGAAGCCCTTGAACGCGGGCTGCTGCACTTCATAGTGGCCGAAGAGCACACCGATCACGCCCACGAGCAGCGCCGAGTACAGGACGAACCCGCCCAGGTAGCCGCGCGGCTGCAGCAGCGCCCACACGGGCGCCACACTGGCAATGCAACAATAGGCGAGAATCAGAACTCCCCACACGCGGTGGTCGAGCACGAGCAGATGCGAGATGTGCGTGCCGAGCCACGCCACTCCAAACGTCGCCGGCACGAACACGATCGTGAGCAGCCACAACGGAACTCTGGGCGCGAAGCGCTGGATGCACCCCATCACGATGGCGAGAATCAGGTACATCGTGCTCGCCGCCGCCACCGCACCACCCGCGTTGAAGGCCACGCCTCCCTGCTGCAATTCTTCGGTACCCGCAACGAAGGTCGCGGCCGTGATGTCCGTGAACGCGACGATCACATAGATGAGTGCGAGCCAGATGAACGCCATCAGGGCGCGCCCGGCGCGCGTGCCCAGGTGCTCGCGTGCGATTTCGGCGATCGACGTGGCACCGTGACGCACACTCGCCGTCAGCGTGGAGAAATCGTGCACCGCGCCGATCAGCACCACACCGAGGCTGATCCACACCAGACACGGGAGCCACCCGAACGACTGGCACGCGAGGATCGGTCCCGCAATCGGACCGGCTGCGGCAATGGCGGAGAAATGCTGGGCGAAGAGATAGAACGGTTTGGTGGGAACGAAATCGATGCCGTCTTGGAAGCGGTGCGCCGGCGTTTCGCGCGCATCATCGGGGCGAAACTGCCTCGCCACCCAGCCGCCGTACAAACGGTAGCCGGCCGTGAGCAACACCATGAATGCGATCGCGAGCAGTGCCAGTGACATGCTGTGGTTCTACGGCGCGCGACGCGACGCGCCCAGACGGAAGCCGCCGGCCACCGCAATCACGAGTCCGACGAAGATCATGATCAGGCCCGACGACGCGCGCACATTGGACTCGCCCGCCATCTGAACCAGACGCGCCGCACTGGCATCGTGCGGAATCACGAACAGCCCGGCGCCCGCCAGCAGGAATCCCCACGCCACCGCAAGCTGCACGCGCGAGGGCCTGAGCGGCCGCCCCGCGGCCTGGCCGATCTGCGAGTGGTTGTATCCGAACGAGAAATAGATCGACATACCCAGCACGAGCCAGCCGATGAAGCGCCACCACGACGCCGGCGGCAGATGAATCATGAGGAACACGCACGAGGCGACACCCAGCATCGGCAGTATCCACGCGCCGCCGGGCACCCGGAAGGGCCGCTCACGCCCCGGGTCCTGAAAGCGCAGCACGGTCACGCCGATGCACACAAGCACGAACGCGAACAACGTTCCGATGTTTGTCAGATCGACGACTTCGTTGATGTTGGCGATCCCGCCGAACAACGCCACCGCCGCGCCGGTGATAATCGTGGTGATGTGCGGCGTGCGATATTTCGGATGCACCGTCGCGGCCCATTTGGGAAGCAGACCATCGCGCGCCATCGAGAAAAAGATGCGCGGCTGTCCGAGCTGGAAGACGATCAGCACCGAGGTGGTGGCGAACACGGCACCGAGCGCAATGACGATTGTCGGCCATACCATGCCGCGCGACTGAAACGCCGTGGCCAGCGGCTCCGCTGTCCCGAGGTCCGTCCAGTGCACCATGCCCGTCAGCACCGCCGCCACCGCTATATAAATGATCGTGCACACCACCAGGCTGGCGATGATCGCGATGGGCATGTCGCGTTTTGGATTCTTGGTTTCCTCCGCCGCCGTGCTCACGGCGTCGAATCCGATATACGCGAAAAATATGATCGCGGCCGCGGAGAATATTCCTCCCGTTCCATTGGGAGCGAACGGGTGCCAGTTGGCCTGATCGACGAATCTGGCCCCGAAGATCACGAAGAAGGCGACGATGGCAAGCTTCAGGATCACCATGCTGGTGTTGAACCACGCGCTCTCGCGGATGCCAACCACCAGGACCCACGTCACGACCACCACGATGGCCGCCGCGGGAAGATTGAACAGAATCGGAAGTCCGAGAAAATGCGGCGCGTGCGCAAACGCACCGGCCGCGCGCACGGTGGCGTCGCTCAGCGTGCTGGTGTCGGTTGTGGTCGCGAACACATGCGCCGCCTGCGCCGCGCTGCGATAGTCGATGCCCAGCCAGTCCGGCCAAGAAAGCCCGATGGTGCTGAGCAGCGCCTGAAAATATCCCGACCACGAGATTGCGACCGCGACGTTGCCGACCGCGTACTCGATGATGAGGTCCCAACCGATGATCCACGCGATGAATTCGCCCAGCGTGGCGTACGCGTACGTGTACGCGGAGCCCGCAATGGGCACCATCGACGCGAACTCGGCGTAACACAACGCGGCGAACCCGCACGTGACGGCCGTGATGACGAAGGAGAGCATGAGCGCCGGACCGGCGCCTTCGTGGCCGGCGCCACCCGCGGCCGCGCTGCCCACCGCCGAGAAGATACCGGCGCCGATAATGGCGCCGATCCCGAGCAGCGTCAGCTGGACGGGCCCGAGCGTGCGCTTGAGCGACGCGTGGCCGTCCGCCGTGGCGATGATGTGGGAGATGTTCTTGGTACGGAAAACGTCTCTGAACATGGGACCTCCCGGAGTTGCCCGTCAGTGTCTCCGGTTCGGCCCTTGCGTGGCAATGGTAAAGATCGGTGCAGCCAACGCTGACTTCAGGCCGCGCGCGTCATCGCACAAATACCATCTTGCGCGCGACCTGCGTCGCGCCCGAGGCGCGGATACGAACGAAGTACACGCCCGATGCGACGCGCGCGCCGCCGGCGTCGCGGCCGTCCCACTCGAGCTCGTAGTCGCCCGCTGTCCGCGTTCCCGAATACAGGCGGCGAACGGCGCGGCCCGCGGCGTCGTACACCGCCACCTCGTGCGAACCGCCGTCGTGCGGCACGCGGTAAACCACGTGGGCCTCGCCGCCGGAAGGATTGGGCCAGACCGCCTTCAACTCCCACGGTGTGCGCAAGGACGGCGAGGGCACGCCGGTGGATATGCTGAGAGCCGCGGTGTAGAGCGCTCTTGCCTGCGCGACCGCGGTATTGAACGCTTGCTGCGAATCCAACGGGAAGTAGCCATTCTGCGCAAACTCCGTTTCCACATCGCGCAGATGATCCAGAAAGAAGAGCGCGCCCTCGATGCGCGGCTCGCCCGTGGCCACCTGCAAGGTGCCGGGTGCGAGCTCGCTGGGACCCTTCGGGGCGACGTAGACCGGAGCGGTCTGTGCGAACAGCCCATTGGCATCGATCACATGCCAGCCGCTCACCGGACCGGTTGCGCGCGCCACCACCCACGAAATTCCGCTGCGCGGAATCGTGAACGTGGTCGAGAACGATTTCGCCGGCGCTGGCGGTTGCAGTACGCGCAAGACACCGGTGTCGCCGATGATTTCTATTTTGGTGAACGGCAGCGCGCACCTGACCCACACCGATCCCTGCAACGTCGTCTTGTTCGTCTTCAGCGTTTCACCCATGGTCTTGCCCTCGACATCGAAATGGGTGAAGAGCGGATAGTTGGTCACGAAAGAACGCCCCGCCTTGAGTCCGGCGATCCAGGAATCCATCGTGAACGCGCCCGCGGGAGACACGTACATGCGATAGCCCGCGAGCGGCTTCGAGTTTCCGGCTGAAAGTATGCAGTCCGTTCCCGCCGACGGCGGCAGATGAAATCCGACGTTCAGAGCGTGAAAGTACGGCGTGACGCAATTGGGCGGACGATCATTGGTGTATGTCAGCAGGTCCATCGCGTCGACCCCGCCCATGGCGAGGTCGATGGCCATTCCCCGCCACATTCCACCGCCCGGCCACGGGCTCACATCCGCGACGTCGTACGTGGTAAACGGGTGGGTCGCAATCACCGCGTTCTCTCCGGTTTGCAGGTTCACCATGTCGTGAATGATGTCATTGAGCGTGCGACCGCAGGCCACATTCTGCTCCGCGCACCCCTGGTCGCCGATCCACTGTCGCAATCCGAGCAGGGAAAGATGGCCGAAGTGCGCGTTGCGCTCTTCCTTGCTGAACTGGAAGATGCGATCGGACTGACTCAGTGGATCGATTGCGCCCGTGAAGTTCGCGAGCTCTTCCATCGCATTCACGTAGTTCACATCCTCGGCCCGCATCGCCAGCAGCAGATCGCTGGCGCCAAGGTTGTAAACTGCAGGTTGGTGCGTGATGTGCGCGTGCGTGTCGCCGGAATACCAGCCGGCGGCTTTCATATCGACGAACCGGGGAAGTGTCACTACCACCGTGGTGGGTGCGGACACGTTCACGGTGGTGTCACGGGTGGAATACTCGAATCCCCTGCCACAACGCACGGTGACGGAGCCGGCCGGAACGCTGACCTGCACGGAGCCATTGCAGTAGAAGTAACTCTTCGAGGCCAGATCCTGATAGATCTGGGCCGCCGGGTTGACGGGAAGACAGGTCTGGGTGGGCGTGAACACGATGGCCCGCACCGGCAGGGATTGTCCCGCCTGGTCACGAAACTGCAGCGTGAGCATGACTTGCGCGGACGCCGCGGCCGGCGCCATCAGTCCCAGCACGAAGGCAAACCACAGTGCCATCGGGCCGGGGGCGGCTCTGAGTGTGCTTTGCATTGGACGCCCTTGCCCCGGGTGTTCATTGCTGCCACCTCGGGCGCGGCGCCCTCGCCGCGTCGAGGCTATTCGCAAGGTTGCAAGGCCACAAGGGTAGCACGTTTTGAGATCGCGAGCCAGCCATCGAGCGGCGGTCCGACGCCGAACGGACCATTCCT
>DATNGX010000035.1:0-3087 GCA_035605755.1 Candidatus Krumholzibacteriia bacterium | reverse complement strand
AACATGCCCGGCCAGGGTTTACGAATGGCGAGATAGCCCGCTTTCGTCTCCTTGCCTTTTTCATCCAGCACGGCCGCGTCGATGCCGAAGAATGGCACCGTGGCACTTCCCGGTTTGGTGGCGATCGCGCCCGGCAGCGGTGTGATCGCGATGCCGCCGGTCTCGGTCTGCCACCACGTGTCGATGATGGGGCAATTCTTGTGGCCGATCGTCTTGTGGTACCACATCCACGCCTCCGGATTGATCGGCTCGCCCACCGTTCCGATCAGGCGCAGCGACGAAAGGTCGTGCTTGGCGGGCCATTCGTCGCCCCACTTCATGAAGGCGCGAATCGCGGTCGGCGCCGTGTAGAAAATATTCACCCGATAGCGCTCGACGAGCTCCCACATGCGCCCGCGGTGGGGCCAGTCGGGCGCACCTTCGTACATCAGGCACGTCGCGCCGTTCTGCAGCGGTCCGTACACTACGTAACTGTGCCCGGTCACCCAGCCGATATCGGCGGTGCACCAGAACATGTCGCTGTCCTTCAGATCGAACACGTACTTCGTGCTGAGGTAGGTGTGAACCATGTAGCCGCCGGTGGTGTGGATGATGCCCTTGGGCTTTCCCGTCGTGCCGCTGGTATATAGAAGGAAGAGCATGTCCTCGCTGTCCATTTTCTCGGCGGGACAGACGGGCGAGGCGCCATCCATCAAGCGGTGATACCAGTGATCACGTCCCTCCTGGATATGACACGGGAACGGATCCCCGTGGCCACGCTTCACCACCACCACATTCTTCACACTCGGGCACTGCGCCAGCGCCTCGTCCACCGTGTCCTTGAGTGGAAGCACCTTGCCGCGCCGCCATCCGCCATCCGCCGTGATGACGAGCGCGGCCTCGCAGTCCTGCACGCGATCGCGAATCGATTCGGCGGAGAAACCGGCGAAGATCACCGTGTGCACCGCGCCGATGCGGGCGCACGCGAGCATCGCCACCGGCAATTCCGGAATCATGGGCAGATAGATCGCGACGCGATCGCCCTTCTTGATGCCGAGCGACTTCATTGCATTGGCAAACATGTTGACCTCGCGCGCGAGGTCGCCGTAGGTCAGCACGCGACGATCACCGGGCTCGCCTTCCCACACCAACGCCGCTTTGTGCCGCGTGGCCGTGTCGAGATGGCGGTCGAGACAGTTGTATGAGAGGTTGGTCTTGCCGCCCACGAACCAGCGGTAGAACGGTGCTTTCTTTTCGTCGAGCACTTTTGTCCACGGTTTGAACCAGTAGAGCTCCTTTGCAATCTTGCCCCAGAAGCCTTCGGGGTCGCGCAGGCTCTTCTTGTGCAGGCGGCGATACTCCTGCTCGGAACCGAGGTGCGAACGTTTGCGAAAGTCTTTGGACGGCTTGAAACGGCGCGCTTCCTTGAGCACCGACTCGAGCTGTTTCACATCGATTGCAGGCATGGGTGGATTCCTTTCCATTGGCGCGTGACCGGGAACAGTTTAGTCTATCCAACAAGTACTCATGGTCGTAAGTGGGATTTCTACCGTGCTGCGCCCTATGAAAAATCACGCCGCGAATGATCGCGCCATGAAGGCCTGGTCCATGTACGACTGGGCCAACTCGGCGTTCAGTACCACCGTGATGGCCGGCTTCGCGCCGATTCTGTTCAAGGAATACTGGGGCGCGGGCGCCGATGCCTCCGAAACTTCATTTCGTCTCGGTCTCACCAATTCGCTCGCCAGCCTGCTCATCGCATTGATGGCGCCGGCGCTCGGTGCATTTGCGGACGCGGGCGGAGCACGCAAGCGCTTCCTCCTCGTCGCCACCTGCATCAGTGTCATCGCCACCGCGGCGCTGGCAACGATCGGACGCGGCGCGTGGGAAGCGGCCGCGCTCGTGTTTGGAATCGGTGTCATCGGTTTTTCCGCCTGCATGATTTTCTACGATTCGCTTCTCATGGACGTTTCGACACCGGAAACGTCGGACCGGATCTCGGCGCGCGGTTTCGCGCTGGGTTATCTGGGAGGCGGCGTGTTGTTCGCCGTGAATGTGTTCATGACGCTCAAGCCGCACTGGTTCGGCCTCCCCAATGCGACCGCGGCGGCGCGCGTCTCGTTCCTGACCGTGGCGCTGTGGTGGGCGCTCTTCTCGATTCCGTTGTTTCGCCACGTGCACGAGCGCGGACGTTCGACCACGACGAGCGGCCTCGCCACGATTCGGGCCGGCTTCGTGCAACTCGGCGACACCTTCCAACACCTGCGCCGCCACCGCCAGGCGTTCCTGTTCCTGATCGGGTACTGGCTCTACATCGACGGCGTCAGCACCATCGTGCGCATGGCGGTGGACTACGGCATCTCGCTTGGCTTCCCCTCCTCGGCACTGATCGGTGCCTTGCTGCTCACCCAGTTCGTGGGCTTTCCGGCCTCGATCGTGTTCGGAAGAATCGGAGAACGATTCGGAGCCAGGACGGGCATTTTCATCGCCATCGCGGTCTACATCGGGATCTGTCTGTGGGGTTACCGGCTCGCGCACGTGTGGGAGTTCTACGCGCTGGCCACCGCCATCGGCCTGGTTCAGGGCGGGATCAACAGCCTGTCGCGGTCTCTGTTCTCGCGTCTCTCCCCCCACGAGCGCTCGGCGCAGTTCTTCGGGTTCTACAACACGGTGGGGCGGTTTTCGGCTGTCATCGGACCGGTTCTCATGGGGGCGGTGTCCAAACGCACCGGTAATCCGCGCCTCTCCATGCTGGCGCTTACCGTGCTGTTCGTGGCGGGAGCGATGTTCCTTGCGCGCGTCCGCGAGAAGCCTCTATCCTCGGCCCAACCGCAGATACAGGCATCATGATCGACCTCCCGCAGCTCGTCGCCCGCTTTCACGACCACCTGGACTTCGCCACCCGCGAGGGTGTTTTCGAACCCACGGCATTTTCTCTGGCCACGGTGAGCCCCGACGGCCGCCCTTCGGTCCGCATTGTGCTACTGAAAGCCGCCGACGACCGAGGGTTCGTCTTCTACACAAATACGAGAAGCCGGAAAGGCCGGGAGATAGCCGCCTCGGGGCGCGCCGCCATGGTTTTCTGGTGGGGCCCGATTTTTCGCCAGG
>DATNGX010000034.1:0-2520 GCA_035605755.1 Candidatus Krumholzibacteriia bacterium | reverse complement strand
AGTCGCGATCGCGGCTGTCCGCGCTTCCAAAGGCGAGACGAAGGCAGCACGCGAAGCGTTGCGCGCACTGGCTCCGCGCGCACACGCGGCCAGGAATGCGTTGCTGGAGCGCGCGGTTCTGAGCACGACCGCGCATTCGTTCGAAAAAGAGAATGCCGACAGCGCCATGTATTACTACGACCGTCTGCTCGCCCATCTGGAGAACGAAGGCGAGAAAATCGGTGGCGCGGAGCTGCAGACCGGATATCTCTCGGGAAAAAATCGCTATTACTTCGAGGAAGTGGCGCGCTACTACGCGTCGCAGGCCACCGCGCAACCGGCCGCGGCTGCCGCCTGGAGCAGCCGGGCATTCACCACCATGGAACGCGCCAAAGCGCGTGGACTGCTGGATCTGTTGCGCACGTCGGTCTCGACGCGCAGCACGGCCGAAGAAGATGCCGCGCTCGACGCGCTCTACTCGCTGGATCCATCGCAGCCCGATTACGCGGACAAGCGCTCAATCCTCGAGAAGAAGTATCTCGACCTGCGTCGTGCGCGCGTCGATGCCGCAATGGCGGGAATGTCGCCGGCCCGCAACGTCAAGAGTACGGCCAGCGTGGCGAAGCTCGAAGATGTCGCGGCGGTATTGCCCAAGAAAACGGTGATGTTCGAGTTCGCGCTCGGTGACTCGTCGTCGCTGCTCTGGGTAATTCAGCGCGACAGGACCGAGATGCACAAACTCGCGCCGCGTTCGGTCATCGAAGCCGAGGTTCACCGCCTCCGCGATGCCATTGCAAAACCCGGAAGCGGCGATGCGGCCATGCTGAAATCGGCGCGCGAGCTCTATCGCCTGTTGCTCGAGCCGGGGCAGGAACGACTCGACAAGGCGCAAACCATCATCGTGGTTCCCGACGGCGCACTGTTCGAGTTGCCGTTCGACGCACTGATCCGTGGCGACGCGGTAGCGGGCATGCCGATCACCGGGCAGTGGTTCGTCGCGCGCAAGTGGGACACGGTGTACGCGCCTTCGGCCACCGTCTACACGCGCCTGCGCGCTTCCGCGCGCGGGCAAAAATACGCGCGCGATCTCTTTGCGGTGGGCAACCCCGACTTCAGCGGCCTGGCCAGGGAGGGCACCGATTCGCTGGCGCCCCTGCCCTTCGCGCAGAAGGAAGTCGACGCCATCGCAATCCGGGTGAAGCCCGACCGCCGCTCCATGCTTACAGGCCACGCCGCCAGTGAAGCGGCCGTCAAACAGGAGCTTCGAACCGAGTCGCCACGTGTGGTGCACCTCGCCACCCACGGGCTCGTGAACGCAACCGAGCCCGCGCGATCCAGCGTGGCACTCGCCTCCGGCGACGGAGAGGACGGCTTTTTTCACACCCTGGAGATCATTTCCACCCCCACCACCAGCGATTTAGTGGTGATGTCCGCGTGCGAGTCGGCGCGCGGGCGCGTCTCAAGAGGAGAAGGGGTGGTGGGGCTCTCACGCGCCTTCCTCGGCGCCGGCGCGGAGTCCGTGGTGGCGAGTCTGTGGTCGGTCTCGGACGAGTCGACCGCGGAGCTCATGCGCGTGTTCTACGACCGCATGTTCGGGAAGAAAGAGCCGGCGAGCCGCGCCCTTCGAGAGGCCCGCATCGCGCTGCTCGACAGCGAGAAGTTTTCACATCCGTTTTTCTGGTCTCCGTTCGTCGTGACGGGAACGGAGCGTTCACCGTGGTAGGTAATCTGACATGGAGGAATCTTTCATGAACCGCGTGCTTCGTTCATTGGTCATGGCGGCCGGTCTGGCGGTTGTGGCGCTTCCGGCCCTCGCCACCCAGATCATCCAGGTGTCGCCCCAGGAAATCGCAAAGGCATCGACGCTTGTCGTCGACGGAAAGGTGAGCGGTGTCCGCTCGTATTGGAACGCCGATCACAGCAAGATTTTCACCGAAACCACCGTCGATGTGAGCGCGACGCACAAGGGCGCCAACGCGAGCCTCGTGCGCGTGCTGCAGCCGGGTGGCGTGGTCGGGAACGTGCGCCAGACCGCGCACGGCGCTCTGGCGTGGAAGCGCGGCGAAGAAGTGCTGCTCTTCCTGGAACCCGCCGGCACGACGCAACCCGGCGCGTTTCAGATCACCGGTTTCTCGCAGGGCAAGTACGACATCGAGCGTGACGCGAAAACGGGTCGCAAGTTCGTGCGACAGGCGATTGCTTCGGACCTGAGCGGAAGCACGCCGTCGACGACGTCGGGGAAAACGTCGTCGCAGAGCGACAAGGTGACGCTCGATCAATTCCTGGGACAGGTTCTGCCGAAGAAGTAGTGCAATTCACAACGTGCGCCGGATGGTCGCTCGAAGACAGCGGCGCGACACGAGAAGAGGGATCTCTTTGATAACGACACTCCTGAAATTTGCCCTGGTGGTTTCGCTGCTGCTCGTCTTTTCCATGACGGCGCAGGGACTCATTCCCAACGACGACGACGGCGACGGCGTTCCCAACGGGACCGACCTGTGCCCGGCGGAGAACTCGGCCCCCTTCGACCGCAACGGCGAC
>DATNGX010000033.1:0-3850 GCA_035605755.1 Candidatus Krumholzibacteriia bacterium | reverse complement strand
CTTCACACAGCGCGGGACGCAGCCAATCGTCGCCCGCGGTCGCCGTGTAGCCCTCGTTGAAAACGAGGTAGATCACTTCGAGCACGGAAGCGAGCCGCGCACCCAGCTCCATCCCGCGCGGCACTTCGTACGGAATCTTTTTCTCGGCGATGGTGCGCTTGGCGCGCACGATGCGCTGTGCGATGGTGCTCTCGCTGGAAAGAAACGCGCGCGCAATTTCGTCGGTGGTCAGACCGCCGAGGAGCCGGAGCGTCAGCGCTGTGCGGGCTTCAGATGAAATGGCGGGATGGCACGACGTAAAGATGAGACGAAGCAGGTCGTCTCCGATGTCGTCGTCGAGCGCGGAATCGAAATCAGGTCCTTCCAGCGTGCGCGCGTCGATGTCGCGACCGATGGCTTCTTCCTTGCGCGCGCGCATATCTTCGTGGCGTTTGTGATCGATGGCGCGGCGTTTGGCGGCGGTCATGAGCCATGCCCCCGGACGCTCCGGCACGCCGGACTTCGGCCATTCCTCGAGGGCCGCCACCAGCGCGTCCTGCGCCATGTCCTCGGCAAGGCCGACATCGCGCGTGATGCGCGCCAGCGCGGCCACGAGTCGCGGCGACTCGATGCGCCAGACCGCGGATATGGTTCGATGGAGATCGGGAGCCGTCATGGCTCCCGATCAAACCATCTCAGCGTATGTACTGCAAGCTAGTGTCGCTGCTGCTCGGACTCGAAACGTCGCTGCTGCTCGGCGGTCAGGAATTCGGCGGGATCGAAAATCGGGCGAACTTCACATTCGCCGCCGCCCAGCGCTTCCAGGAACCGGCGCGTCCACTCGACCGCTTCCTTCATGTCTTTCACTTCCATCACCGCGTAGGAAGCGACCAGCTCTTTCGATGAGAACGGTCCCTCGCTGACTTTCGCCTCACCGCCGTCGGTGAGTGTGACACGCACGCCTTTCGAGCTCGGTTGCAGCCCGTTGGTCGATACCAGCACGCCCGCCGTGGTGATCTCTTCGATGAAGCTGATCATGCGCTTCATCTGCTCGGGGTCCGGCGGTGTGCCCGCTTCCGAGTCCTTGTCGGCTCTGAGTAGGCCCAGCACTTTCATGGGTCAACCTCCTGCGTTTGACTCGTTCCGCCCTGCCATCAAAGATGGGGGCGGGAGTACTGAAAACACATGGGTAGTTTCGCCGAGCCCACAATCAGCTTTCACCTGCCCCGGTGGGCCGCCTTCAACTTCGCGATGTCGAATTTCTTCATCTTGAGGAAGGCCTCCTGCACGCGCGCGGCCTTTTTGCGGTCCTTGTCGGCGAGCAATTGGTTCAGGATCTCCGGCACGATCTGCCAGGTGACACCGTACTTGTCCTGGAGCCATCCGCACTGTTCTGCCTCGGGATGCGCCGAGAGCTTCTTCCAGATCCTGTCGATGTCCGCCTGCGTCTTGCACAGGACCACGAACGACGTCGCGGCGGTGAATTTCTCGAACGGGCCGGCCGCCATCAGGGTGAAGTCCTGCCCGCGGAGCTGGACACTCACGATTTCCACCGTTCCCGAGGGCGTGCCGGTCATGGTCGTCACGCTCTTGATCTTCGATCCTTTGCCGAACACGGAGACGTAGAACTTCGCGGCCTGTTTGGCGTCTTTCTCGTACCAGAGAAACGGAGTGATGTTCTGCACTTTGGCCAAGGTACTTACCTCTTTCCCGGTTTGAACGTGATCAGCTCTTCTTCTCGAGGTCGCGACGAATGCGTTCTTCCCGCTCGCGCTCCTCGGGGCTGAACACGTCGCCGAAATCCTCCATCTCATAAAACGGACGGATCTCGATGTTGGTGTCGTGGCCGGGATGCGGATGCGGGCAGCGCTTCATCCACTCCACGGCCTCTTCGAGCGATTTCGCCTGGATGATCCAGAAGCCGGCAATGAGCTCCTTGGTTTCGCTGAACGGACCGTCCGTCACGGTGCGCTGATTGCCTTTGAAATTCACACGGGCTCCCTCCGAGCTGGGCTTCAGGCCATCGCCCGAGAGCATCACGCCCGCGCGCGCCATCTCTTCGTTGAACTTGCCCATGTCCTCGAACATTTTCTTGGTGCGGTCGTCGAAAACGAGGCCCTTCTCGGACTCCGGGGTGGCTTTCACGATGCAGAGAAATCGCATGTCTGTCTCCTTTGGTCTCGGGTGGTGTCTGTTTGCCTCCACCATCTCGACGAACGAGCCCCGCCGCAATCGACAATGACCCCGAAAAAAATTTGGCGCTGGTGTTCGGGCTGGGCGGGGTACAATGGCGCGTCAGGATAACCCATGGCGGCAACACGTTACACGATCCATCGGGCCGGGCCGGAGCACCTTCCGGGGGTGGTCGCGTGCCTGGCGGCCGCCTTCGAACGCCATCGTTCCGACTATACGCCCGATGCCTTCAACGACACCGTCCCCGACCTCGAGGTCATGGCCGGGCGTCTTCAGCACATGACGATCTTTTTTACCACCGGCCAGGGGAAGGCAGCCATCGGCACCATCGCGTGCGCCGTCACGTCGCCCGGCGAGGGACATTTGCGCGGGATGGCAGTGCTCCCGGAGTTCCAGGGGCTCGGCATCGCGGATGGCTTGTTGAACGCCGCCGAAAAGGAGCTCCGCGCTCAGGGCTGCTCGCGCGTCACGCTGGATACCACACGTCCGCTTCTTCGCGCCATGCGTTTCTACACACGCCACGGGTACACACGCACGGACCGGCTGCAGAGTTTTTTCGGCATGCCGCTGTTCGAATACGAAAAGCAACTATGAGCTCGCTTCGACTCGGGAAATACACACTGACACTGCGCCGCTCACCTTTGGTGATGGGTGTTCTCAATGTGACACCGGATTCATTTTCCGATGGCGGACGTTTTCTTTCCCATCGGGCCGCCATCGAACAGGCGCACGCGATGGCCGCGGAAGGCGCCGATATCATCGACGTCGGCGGCGAATCCACGCGCCCGGGAGCGGAGAGTATTTCTCCTACCGAAGAGCTGGCGCGTGTGCTGCCGGTGATCGAAGCGCTTGTGCGCGGCGGCGAAGGCCGCCCGCGACTCCCCATTCCCATCTCCATCGATACCCGCAAGCCCGAGGTGGCCGAAGCAGCGCTCGTCACCGGTTGCGCAATGATCAACGATGTCACCGCCGCGCGCGATGCACGGATGGTAGACGTACTGCGAGCCCATCCGAACGCAGCGGTAGTCCTCATGCACATGTTGGGCGAACCCAAAACAATGCAGGAAGACCCGCAGTATGCCGAAGTCGTCGGAGAAGTGACCGCTGAGCTCGCCATGCGTGCCGCAGGCCTCGAGGCTCTTGGCATCGCTCGCGAGCGCATCATCCTCGATCCCGGCATTGGATTCGGAAAGAAGCTGCACCACAATCTGGAAATCCTGAACCAGATCAGCGCGTTCAAGGAGCTGGGGTACCCCGTCCTCGTGGGGGCGTCACGAAAGTCATTCATCGGAGCCCTGGTGGCCACGCCGGCGCAACCGGCCGCTCCGCCGGCACGGCTATATGGTAGTCTTGCAGTCGCTGCCTGGTGCCGCTCCCATCATGTCGAGATGATCCGCGTCCACGACGTGCGCGCGACCGTGGAGCTGTTCAAGGTTCTCGACGCCATCGAGGATCCCGCCCCGCACCGGCCGAAAGGGTAGTTGCTTGGGTCACATTCCGCTCGAGTTCATCGTCGATGCGATCGACATCCTGATCGTGACGCTGCTCCTTTATCGCCTGTTCTCGCTCATGCGCGGGACACGCGCGGTGCACATGTTCTTCGGGCTCATCGGTCTGTTCGTGCTCTCGGTGATCGCGCAGTGGATGCACCTGATCGCGGTGAACTGGCTGATCAGCT
>DATNGX010000032.1:0-2305 GCA_035605755.1 Candidatus Krumholzibacteriia bacterium | reverse complement strand
CACGTCTCCTGATCGACGTTGTCGTTCACGCGGGTGGCGGGATGTCCCCACGAGGCGAGCACATCGAAACGGCCCATGCCGTTCACAATGGCGCCACGCGTCACATCCGTGCGATACGGCGTGTCAGGATTGGACGTGAAGTACTCCGAGCGCAGCTCGGAAATATACGGCGGTGGTTCGTGCAGAAGCTGGAGCGAAGATGATGTGCATCCCGCAAGCAGCAGGAGCACGAAAGGAACCGGCCATCGCCCTGGCAGGGATCGGCACATGACGGACTCCTTTCTGCAAGGAGGCCGGCGAGCTCGCCTCGCCGGCGACTCTCGCAGTGTGCGTGACCTAAGTGTCACGCGATCACCAAACGCTGTCAACGGGGCAAATACATTATGAGCCCGAAACACCTTCGGGCGCCGCGTTGTTTCCATGATTGCCTCTGCCCCGGGGCGCTTCTATAATCCCCTGCCATGCAAGCCCTTCCATGGAAAATCAAGCTCCTGTCTCTCTTTGTTCTCGGCTTCACAAGTTTTGACCCCGCTTTCGCGGGCGGTCCGGACCTCGTCACCGACTTTGAGAAGTCGGGTGGCAAGGCTTCCCCCGCCTATCCCGAGGTGATGGAATACTTGAAGCGCCTCGACGCCGCCTCGCCCTGGGTGCGGGTCGAGACCTTCGGCAGAAGTCCGGAGGGGCGCGATGAGCCGGTCGTGATCGTCGACAGGCACGGCCGTTTCACACCGGCCAAAGCGCACAGCGGCGAGAACGTGGTGGTGCTTGTGCAGGCCGGGATTCACTCCGGCGAAATCGACGGACAGGACGCCGGTCTCATGTTGATCCGCGCCATGGCGGTCGAGAAGACGCTGGCGCCGCTGCTGGATCACGTGACGCTGCTCTTCATTCCCATGTACAACATCGACGGACACGAACGGCGCAGCGCCTACAACCGGCCCAACCAGAACGGCCCCGAGATCCAGGGCTTCCGCGCCACCGCGGTGAATCTCAATCTCAATCGCGACTACCTGAAAGCGGATTGCCCCGAGACACGCTCGTGGCTCGACCTGTTCAACAAGTGGCAGCCCGACTTCTTCGTCGACTGCCACGTCACCGACGGTGCCGACTACCAGTATGTGGTGACATATTCCGCCGAACAGTGGGCCAGCACGGACTCGTCCGTCGCGGCCTGGACGTCAAACCGTTATTTGAAGCAGCTCACGCCGCGCATGGCAGAGGGCGGATTTCCGATCGTTCCCTACGTCAACTTCCGCGCCACCAATGAGGCGAAGAGCGGCATCGAAGCCGGACCGGCCACGCCGCGCTTCTCGACCGGATACTGCGCGCTGCGCGACCGTCCCGCCCTGTTGATCGAGACGCACATGCTCAAGGACTACGCCACGCGCGTGAAGGGCACCTACGCCATGCTGCAACACACGCTCGGTGTCATCAACAGTGAGCACGCCGCGCTGCGCGACGTCATCGCGGCCGCCGACGCGCGCGCCGCAGCACTCGAGAAGAAGGAGATTCCGCTGGCCTTCGAGGTGGACCACACCGACAGCGTGATGATCGATTTCCTGGGCGTGGATTATTCCTGGGGCAAGAGCGATATCACCGGCGACAAGTGGGTGCACTTCACGAAGACGCCGCGCACGATGAAGATTCCATACTTCGGAAAACAGACCGTGACTGCGACCGCTGTGGTTCCCGCCGCCTACATCATTCCCGCCGCGTGGACGGTCGTGATCGACAGGCTCGTCGCGCACGGCATCAAGTTCACCCGGCTCGACAAGGCGGTCACCATGGATGTGGCGACCTATCGCTTCTCGAATGCGAAATGGGCGGCCAAGCCGTTCGAAGGCCACCACGAGGTAACGTTCGACCAGACCCCGATCACCGAGAAGATGACGTTCCCTCCCGGGTCGGTGGTGGTGGACACGGCGCAACCGCTCGCGCGTTTGATCGTGAATCTGCTCGAGCCCGCCGCACCGGATGCGCTGGTGCGCTGGGACTACATGGATTCGTGCTTCGAGCAGAAGGAGTATTTCGAAAACTACGCGATGGAGGACGTGATTCGCAAGATGCTCGCGGACGACCCCAAGCTGGCGGCGGAATTCAAGACGGCAAAGGCAGACACGTCGTTGTCGAAACACCCGGACAAGATCCGAAACTGGTTCTACGTGCGCTCACCGTGGTACGAGAAAACGGCCGGCCTCTACCCCATCGGCCGCATTGTGGATCGCAGCGTGCTTCAGACGCTGCCGCTCCATCAGGGGCGTTCGTAAACGACGCGACCACGAACAATCGTGTATTTCGCGTGGGT
>DATNGX010000031.1:0-4738 GCA_035605755.1 Candidatus Krumholzibacteriia bacterium | reverse complement strand
AATACGCGCGCGAACACGGCATCACAGAAGAAACCGCGATCGAGAGCGGCCTCGACGAGAAGGCGAAAGAGTTCCGCGAGAAAGGCTCAACGCTCTACTCCTAGCGCTCGGGTTTCCACTCCACATGTTCGAGCGGAACCTCCTTCCAGGTGGTTCCGGCCGGAAAGAGAGCGCCCACAATGGCGCCGGTGGGTGCACACAGCATCATGCCCATCGCCATCAAATCCTCCGTGCTGAAAAACGCATCCTCCTCGGCAGCCAGGCCGAGCACGATGCCCACCGCCAATCCGACACCGGCGCCCATCAACGCGTGCGCCCCACGCGACCCGCGATCGACACCGGTTTCGAATTCAGCGATGAGATCGCGGTGCACCACGGCGGGCTGTCCGCCGGGTAGCACCACAGTAAGACTCTGTTGATTGATTCCCGCGATCGAACCGACGAATTGACGGCGCAACGGCAGCGGCACGCGGGAGGCATCGTCAACGGTTCGGATTCGAACGAGGTGGGAGGGATGGATCAACACCGGTGGCGGTGCGACGACATCGCTCGGCGGGCGATCGATTTCGGCGGCACATACCGATGCCTGGACCACGACAAGAGCGGTTGTAAACAGAACAAGTGCTGCACGCATGACCAAACCTCCGGGGTTTGGTGCAAGGGTGCACGTGGAATTATGTCGAAGCGTGGCTGGCTTTTGGTTCGCGACGCGCCGCTTGCACGGTTCAGCAGCGTCACGTTGGCAGCGCTTACACCGCCTGGATTTCAGGCGGGCGGGCATTGCCACCCGGATTACCGGGCTGGAGGGCCGAAAGTTGGCGAAAATTCTCCGTGCCGGGAGGACGGGTGCCGTGTCTTACGAGCGGTAAATCACGTGCGACAGCCAAATTTCGCCCGGAGGACCCCCAATGCGCGCGCCGCAACGCCTTTTGCCCCTGTTTGTCGGTCTGTTTCTCATCGCCTGCTCCAGTGACGACGGAACCGGTCCCGAGCCCGAACCGATCACCTCGTCGTCGGTCGTCATCGAGCCCAAGGGTGGCTCCGTAAGCGTCGAAAACGAGGCTGGTTTCTCGCTTCGCCTCACATTCCCCGGAGGGGCGTTATTGACGCCGGTGCGCGTTACGCTGAAAGCCGCTGCGGTCCCGGCAGGCAGCAAAGCGCGTTTCATCGTCGTGCCCGCGGGGCTCGACGTCAACAAGCCGGTCACGTTCACCGTGAAGCTTCCGGACGGCAAGACGCCCGGCGCACGTGACGGCCTTGTGTTCACGAGCGGTGAAGCCATTCGAGTTCCGACCGATGTCGACCCGGTGAACCGGACCCTGACGGCGACCCTCTATCACCTCGGCTTCGACCTTCCGGCGCCCGCACCGCTGGCGCTGGATGCGGCCCCTCGCAGCGACGACGACGGCGAGTTCATCGACGTCGACGCCATCGAATGCGACTTCATCCGCGAAGCGCTCGACAACCAGATCCTGCGCGCGCAGGCGTTTGTCGGCGCATTTCCGCCCGATCTTGCCTCTCCGCTCATTCTGCAGTACAAGACCGCGCTGGCCATATGCACGTCGCCCGACTCGCTCGCCGGCGCCACCGCCGCGTTGCGGGAGTACGCGTGCTCGAATATCAACTCGGCGGAATCACAGGCCAACTCGGTGCAGGTGCAAACAGCGGCCGATCTCAAACAGGCACTCGGCGCCGTACTCGCCGCCGAGGCTCTGTCGGAAGTCTCAGGCGCCGGTTGCAGCGTGCAGACCGAAACCATTGAAACCGCGTTCGACGAATTCTTGAACGCGTACATCGCGCGCATCAACGATCCGGGATTCACGCGCAACTTTCCCACCTGGGATCTTTTGTGGAAAGAAATCGTGAAGGTCGTCGAAGTGCAGGCGCTGGCCGAGGAGTTTGATGTCTTCCGCGCCAAGAACAAGATCAAGACCGAGCTCTACCCGGCCCTGTACGCGCGCATCCGCGAAGTGGCAGGCACTGCGTGCACGAACGATGAGAACAACGAGTTCCTGCTCGACATTCTGACCGGAGGCCACAACCTCGCCCACCCCATCACGGCATCGCCGGGCCTGCCGGAATTCACCGGCTTTACGCAGGCAGACCTCATCGATGAGATACACACGTGCGGCGGCAACATGATCGCCGAAGCGAAATCATCCGCGAACGAGCTGCTGGGATCGGTCACTGTCAATCTTTCCGAGGAAGAGGGCTCACTCCGTGTCACCTCTCCCGGAAAAATCGTACTCACGAGCGGCGTCAACTCGTTTACATGCGGCGGTATCGTTACCCGGCCGCCCATTCGCGTGCGCGCGGAGATCCCCGGAAACCTGCCCGTGAAGCAGCTCGGCACGCTCTCGAATCCGCTCACCGTTGACGTGGCTTCGACACTGTCATCGCTGCCGCAGGTGGGCGGCACGCCGCCCGTTGCATTCGACCTCGTGTTCGAGCGCGACCGCGAGATCTGCAACATCGCAGAGCCCGGCGTGATCGAATTGTGCCGCATCCACGTCGACGCCTCCGGCTTCGTGGGCCATCTGGATGGTACGTGGGGCGGGGAATGCCCGAGTGGCACCAAGAATGGAACGTTCGAGTGCACGCTGGGCGCGGACGGAAGCGTGACTGGCACCTACGCCGGCGATGCGTCCGGTTCCATCACGGGCACGTTTTCACCCAACGGAGAGTTTCTGGCCGACGCGAACGGCACTGCCGGCGCGTGCACGTGGACGGGAACGCTCACCTTCTCGGGGCCCGTCATCCATGTCTCGGGCACGTGGAACTGCGGCGCCGCAGGTTGCTCCGGTGGCTACTCGGGCAGTAGTCCCGACGTCGACGGCGGGGGCGACTAAGCGCGACGCTGGAGCAACTCGCTCCCGCTCCAGTGTCGCGAAAAAGAAAACGGGCTGTGCGTACCCGAACCCGCACAGCCCGTTTTTCTTTTGCGCCCCAACGATGTGGCGTATGAATGCTATTCGTCTTCCACCGCAAGCAGGCCGCGCAGCGCTTTCCTGGCGGCGGGCGAATCGATCGAGCCCAGCGCGGAGACGGCCTCGCGTCGTACCTGTGAATTGGTATCGGTCTTGGCGACACGCGCCAGAATGGTCACGGCCTCGTCGTTGTCCATGTCAGCCAGTGCGCGCACGATCATGCGGCGCTGGTTGGGATCCCTCTCGTTCTTGATCATTTCTCCCAGCAGGGCCGGCGAGCCGCCGAGATTGGTGGACACGTCGAGCGCGGCACGGCGCACGCTGTCGAAGGTCGACTTGCGGTACACCTCGAGCAGGAAGCCGTCCTTGTCGCTGTCCCACATGTCACCCAGCGCATACACGGCGGTGCGCGCCATCTCTTCGTTCTTGGGATCGAGGGCCGCGTTCTTGAGCATGCCCTCGGCCTTGGGCCCGCCGCGCTCGGCCAGCGCGTAGAAAGCGGCCTTTCTCACTTCGTCCTCGTTGGCCGATTTCACGACTTCGCTGAGCACGTCCTCGACGGTGGGGTCGTCCACTTCGGCGAGCGCATAAACGGAGGCCCGGCGCAGCTCTCTCTCCTGTTCGCTGGTCCCTTTCGACAGCGCGAGCGTTTTGAGCTCCGGCACGATGTCTACGTCGTCGCGTTCGGTGAGCGCGTAGAGCGCGGCGCGCTTGATATCGAAGTTTGTCGAGTTCTTGAGCAGCGACTTGAGCGCCGAGACCGCCGCCGGGTCATCCACCTCGGCGATGGCATACGTGGCCGCGGTGCGAATGTCGTTGTCGGAATCGTTGAGTGCCGCGTCGCTCAATACCTTGATCACGTCGGGGCGATCCACTTCCGCGATGGCATAGAGCACATGGCGGCGAATATCCGGGTCCTTTTCGGTCTTCATGATGCTGACCAGGGTGTCGATCACCTTGGGATCATCATTCTGCTGTGAGATGGCATAGATCGCATGCCGGCGCACGTCGGCGTCGGGATCCGTCTTGGCCACATCGATGAGCGTGTCCATCACCGTGGGATCGTCGGACTCGGTGAGCACGTAGATCATCTTGCGGCGGAGGTCCGCGTCCTTGGACGTCTTCAGCACCTGGTGAATCGCATCCAGCGCCATCTTGGTGTCGGTCTCGTCGCCGCTCTGCATGAGCGCGTAGATGACGGGAATCCTGATGTCGCCGTCGTCGTCGGTCTGGTTGAGCTGGTCCAGCGCCATCTTGCCGCGGGGATCTCCCGCCTTGGCGAGGCGCTTCGCCACCTTGGCATATTCGGCGCGCGCATCGTCGGACCAGTTGCCGTTCGGATACTGGGTCAGAAAGGTCTGGTAGCAGTCGAATGACTTGCCCATGTCGCGCGCGGCGCGCTGCAGGGCGTAGCACTTCCAGAACGACACTTCCTCGGCGTTCGAACTCTTGGGATATTTCTTGAGGAAGCGCGTCGAGCCGTCGTACGCCTGCTGGTACTGGGCGTCATAAATCATGTTCTTGATCTGCTCGTATGCGCCGCGCTCGGTACTGGGAACGGGTGCCTGCGGCGCCACCGGCGTGGTCGGCGTGGTCGGCGTCGTCGGCGTGACCGGTGTCACCGGCGTGGTTTTCGCCTTCGGTGCTTTCGGGGTGTTGCCCGCAACTGCGGGGGATGTGATGCACAGCGCTGCCGCCGTGAACATCATGATAATTGAGCGATGCAGTTTCATGACTGTCTCCTGGGGGTGTTCTTCAATCGATCGCGCCGTCGCGCTTCGGTGTTGCTTTCTTTGTGGTGTCGTTCTGGT
>DATNGX010000030.1:0-5494 GCA_035605755.1 Candidatus Krumholzibacteriia bacterium | reverse complement strand
GCGTTCCAGAGCCGCGCGCCGTCCAGGTGCACGCTGATGCCGTGCTTCAACGCCAGCTCGCGCACACGCTTCATCTCCTCCAGGGGAACCACGCGGCCGCCGCAGCGGTTGTGCGTGTTCTCCATGGCGATGACACGCGTGCCCGGCGTGTGCAGACTCTCTGTCTTTATATAGGGTTGGATCTGGGTGGCGGTCATCATGCCGCGATCGCCGTCCAGCGCGTTGAGCTGGATTCCCTGCAGCGTCGCCACCGACGACACCTCGTAGTTCATGATGTGGCACTGCCGCTCGAGGATGACCTCATCGCCCGGGTTCGCCGTCGAGGCGACGCCGAGGAAGTTGCCCATGGTTCCCGAGGGAACAAACAGGGCCGCTTCCTTGCCGAGCAATTTTGAAACCCGCGCTTCCAGCGCAATGATGGTGGGATCGTCGCCGAACACGTCGTCGCCGACTTCGGCCTCCGCCATGGCCCGGCGCATCGCGGCCGTGGGCCGCGTGACCGTATCACTGCGCAGATCGATCAAACGAGACGGTGTCATGGCATGCAAAGGCGCCGCCCAAGACGGCGGCGCGCCCAATCAAAAACCAGTCAGGGGATGGGATTACGCGTTGGCGACGAGGTCCTTGAGCTCTTTCGAGACCTTGAACACGGGCACCTTGCGGTCCGGAACCGGGACAGCGTCGCCGGTGCGCGGATTACGCGCCATGCGCGACTTGCGCTTCTTCACCTTGAACGTACCGAATCCACGAATCTCGTAGTGCTTGCCGTCGGCAAGCGCCTTGGAGATGGATTCGAGGAACATGTCCATCGCGGTAGCGACGTCCTTCTTGGTAAGGCCCGTCTTGCTGGCGATGTCTTCGACGATTTCTGCCTTCGTCATCGATAGCCTCCTTGGGGCAGGAAGTTTCGTCGCCATTGTAACGATAACTCCATGCAGGTCAAGGGGCTTGTTCGCTTGGGCCCGGACCCGCCCCCGGGTCCCCCGGACCCCCACGGGGGCGGCCTCCCCACTCAATTGTTCGGGAAAACACGAAGCTGCAACGTCTCCCTCTCATTTCGAAACGACGGCAAGGTGCGATGCGGCGTGATGGGAAGCAGCGCGGACGAGAGCGCAGCGCGTGACGCGCGATGCGCTGCGGCACGATCGAGAAGTTGGCGTCCTCACGCGCATCACTGCGCTTGGTACACCGGTTGCGTATGCGGCCAACAGTGCTGCGGGGTAGTCGCCGCTAATGCATCTGCATTGAAGAGTCCACCGCACTGCTCCGCAGCCAAAAAGACAACGGCCGCAACCGGTATCCACCGGAGACCGCGGTGATAGTTGAGAAGGAGAAGTATCATGGTGTTTCGCAAGCAGGCAGCGCTCGTAGTGGCGCTGGCGTCCGTAGTGTTCATGCTCGGATGCACCGACGAGCTCAACGCCCCGAACACCGATGAGCAGCCGGTGCTTCCGCCGACCAATGTAAGCGCGTTCGCGCTCAGCGACGGACATGTCCGCGTGAAGTGGGATGCGAGCTCGGAGCCGACCATCAGCGGTTACAATCTCTATCGCCGCGAAGTCGGTGTGGGCAAGCCCGGCAAGATCAACAACGGCCGGATTCAGGCCACCGAGTACGTGGATGAGAGCACCCAGGCGCTCAAGAACTACGAGTACCGCCTCACCGCGGTGAATTCGAAGGGCAAGGAGAGCCGCTTTGTGTCCGTGATCGTCGGGACGCGACTCATCGAGGACGGCACATCGGGCAAATATCCTGACCTCGACACGAACTAGTCGTTACGAGACCAGGTACGCACGGGAAAGCCCCTTCGCGAACAGCGGAGGGGCTTTTCGTTTCTAGAGAGCGCTGACCGCCGTCATCACCAGCGAGTAATAGATTGAGACCACGGCGCGCAGCATGGGCCCGAGAAATTTCCACAACACGCCCGACCACAACAGCACCATCAGGATCAGAAATCCCCAGCGCCCCACCGAGGCGATCGCTTCGCGCGGACCGGCCGGCAGGTAGCGCATGAGAATCCAGTGCCCGTCGAGCGGCGGAATCGGGATCAGGTTGAACAGTGCGAGCACGCAGTTGACCTGGATCATGGCGCTGAAAAGCGTATTGAAGAAGAAGAGCGAGCGCTCGGCGCTCATGGCCAGCCCCGGGACGTGTTTGAAGACCAATCCCACGCCGATCCAGAGGATCGAACACGCCAGTGCCAGCAACAGATTCGACGCCGGCCCGGCGGCGGCGACGTAGGCGTTGTCGACCACGGGATTGCGCAGGTTGGCGGAATTGACCGGTACCGGCTTGGCCCAGCCCAGGAACGGAACCCCGGAGAGGTACGCGGCCACCGGCAAGAGAATGCTTCCGATCGGGTCGAGATGCGGAAGCGGATTCATGGTGATGCGACCCATCGAGCGCGCGGTGGGATCGCCGAAGTGCTCGGCGGCAAGACCGTGGGCGTTCTCGTGCACGATCACCGAGAACAGAAACGCCACCAGACCCACGGCCGCGGTCAGAAAATCAGGCGTCATCGGACGTGGAGCACCTTGTGGGTTTGAGGAATGACGCGCACCACATCGAGGTGAACGCTCGCTGCCCGCGCACCCGCCTGGGCGAGCTGGAGCAGCCCGGCGCGGCCTTCGCGCGTGGCGTGCTTGCCCATGAGCGTCTCACTCTCGGGCTGAATGACGAAGGGAATTCTGCGCCCGGCCTCGGCCACCAGCCGGGCCGCGGCGTCGATCTCCTCGAGGCTTGCCTTGAGATCCACGATGACCTTAACGAAGACCGCTCGCGCATTCGCGCGGGCCGGATCGAAGGCACTCCCGCGCAAGACGCGCAGGAACTCACGATGGGCCGGCATGTGGTCCACGCCGGTGGCCGATGGGAGCTTCACATCGGCTGCAATCACGTCGACGTCGTCGATGAGCGAGGCCAGCGCGCCGGCATGGAGGCCCGCCGTCTCGAGATAGATGCGAAGCTCTCTGGCACGCAGCGCGCGCGCGAGGGCGCGCACGATTTCGGGCTGCTCCAGCGGCTCGCCGCCGGTGATGCTCACCGTTACCACCGGCGCGTTCGCTTTTGCCATGTCGAGCACGTCGCTCACCACGTCATCCAGCGCGACCGGGTTGGGACGCCACGGCTTCGCTTCGCCGTGCGCACCGGAATGAATCACGAAGCGCGGCGTCTGCACTTTGCTGTACACCGTGTCGCACCACGAGCACGTCGCCACGCAGCCGGCCGTGCGCACGAAGATGTGCCGCTCGCCGACAAAGAGTCCTTCTCCCTGCACCGAGCAGAAGAGCTCGGAAAAATACCCGCGCAAGGCACCTTCGGCGGCACCGTCATTGAGCTGTTTACCGAGCGGTGACATGGAACGTACCGGGTTCATGGAACCGTTTTCACCTTGGTGGCCGCATGCGCGGCGCTGGCAAGCTCCCGCGAGTAGCGCGAGAGCAGATCGTGAAGCAGCGTGCGGGGCTCGATGCCCAGCTCCGCGAGTCCGACGGCCGGAACCGGCGCGCCCGCCGGGTCCACGTTTATCCCCAGATGGATCAGGCTGGATACTGATGATGGCGCCGCAATCGAGACCGTGAGCTTGCGACCGTCATAATATAGATCGTCACCGTCGCGGCGGGTGACCTTTCCACTCTCGGCAAGCATCTCCCCCAGGAGCGCCACCAGGATACGCTGGCGCAGCACGGCAATATCGAGGGGACATCCAGGATGTTCCACGATCACGTGCGCCATCGTGGCCGCACGAATGTGTTCTCCGTCGCGAACATCATCGAGGTCGACGAGATTCTCGTTGGGCACATCGCACGGGCCCACGAAGCCCGCGGCCGCGTCACGCGCCAGGCCGGTATGCTCCCAGACCCAGCCGCTGCGCAACTCGGTGCCGATGTACGGCACCTCGCCCTCGAGAATGCGAAAGGTGAGCATCACGACGCGAACTCGATCCGGGGGCGGTCTTCGGCAGGAAGCGTTGCGAGCGCGGCGCGCAAGCGCTGGCACGACGCGCAGGTTCCGCACATGCGCGCACCCGGGCGATAGCAGCTCCATATAATGGAGAGCGGTGCTTTGAGCTGGAGGCCCAAACGGATGATCGCACTCTTGTCGAGATCGATGGTGAAGCTTTCCACGCGCACGCCGTTTCGCGTCGACATCGCGAGCGCGCGGTTCACGCGCTCCACGTACTCGGCGCTGTTGTCGGGAAATTCTTCCGCTTCTTCGCGATTGAAGCCGGTGACAATGGTGTCGCAGCGGTAACGCTCGGCGTACGCCGCCGCAATATTAATGAACAGGCCGTTGCGATTCGGAATCCACACATCGTCGACGGATTGCAGCGGGCCTTCCCCGCTGCCCGAGGCCTGCATGGCCGCCGGTGCCAGCGACTCCAGCCAGCGCACGTCGACATCCTGGAACGGGAGCCCGTAGAAATTGGCTGCGTTCATGGCCGAGACGCGCTCGCTCTCGCGCGCGCGCTGTCCGTAGTCGAAAAACATGACCGATTCGACGCGCCGTTCCTTGAGCGCACACGCGAGCGACACGATGGAATCGAGCCCGCCGCTCACCAGTGCGATGGAACGCGCGCGCGGCTCAGCGCACATGGTTCATTCCTCGTAGGCGGCGCATGCTTCCGGACCTTCCCACACTTCCACCCGGGTGAGGCCGCCATGGACTCCCGCGATGACGCGCTCCGTCAACATGCGAAACACTTCGCGGGCGAGATTCTCCGCTGTCGGCGGCACGCGGTCGAAGGGTGCTATGTCGTTCAGATGCCGGTGGTCGTAGCGCTCGTGAACTTCGCTGCGAAGAATCTGCTTCAAATCGCGAAAGTTGGCGCCCATCCCCTGCTCGTCGAGCCCGGTGAAGGTCCAGAACGCACGCACCGTCCAGGTGTGGCCGTGCAGACGGTCGCACGGCGGACATCCCGGCAGGATGTGCGACGATGCCAGCCGGCATTCGACGGAAAGAGTAAACCTGGAGCTCAAAATGTGTTCGTTGGGTGAGAGCCGATCCGGCGCGGACCCGGCGAAAAGTGCCGACGTGTTACAACAATTTGCACCGAAGGATACTGGAGGCTTGGGGGCGCGCGCAACCGATCGCCGCGCCTCGCTTGCATTTTGCGTCCCGCCTGCGCACCCCGCGCAATCCACGGTGGGTCCCGTCGCACTGCGTATCATGCGCCCCCACAGATGCTTAGCGCGTCCGTGCGGTCCCCGGCCCGGGCCCGCCGGTCTGGTATGCGATTCGCTTATTCCGGACACGCCGCGAACGCTATCGCGGCCACATGATCATGAACGACAAAGCTGCCGCCATCATTCAGAAAGCCCAGCAGGAGCGAAAGCGCGCCCAGTTCGACCGCGCGCAGAAGCGCCTCGAGCAGGGTATCGCCGCGCATCCCGAGGTGCTCGATCTCTATCTGGAAGCGATCGATACCGCCATCGAAGGTGGCGAGCTCCTGGCGGCCACCAATCATCTCAAAACCGTGCAGGAGAAATTCGCC
>DATNGX010000029.1:0-4149 GCA_035605755.1 Candidatus Krumholzibacteriia bacterium | reverse complement strand
CCCCGAATAGCGCCAGCTCGAAACACGACGACGCACCGGAACGGGCGACGGCCACATCGGCGAGCGAGTAGGCGTAGTGCACATCGTCGAGGTATTCGAGAATGCGAACGCGCGACGCATCTCCTGCCCGCTTCTGCGCCTCGGCGAAATCAGCTCTCCCGGTGAGAATGACAAATTGCACATCGGCACAGCGCGCTGAGGCCTCCGCGCCCGCCATGTTGAGCGAATGCGCGCCGCGGCTTCCGCCGATCACAAGCACGACCGGCCGCGCTGCGTCCAGCTTGAAGTACGCGGCCGCTTCTTCGCGCGTCGCGCGCGGCAGCTTGCGGATGGGATTTCCCACCACGCGCACCGGCACGCCGGCCGGGAGCCATGCGCGCGACTCCTCGTAACCCAGCAGTACCAGGCTTGCAAAACGCGCCAGGCGGCGGTTGGTGAGGCCGGGCACGCTGTTCTGTTCCTGCAGCACGCGCGGCACACGCTCGAGCACCGACGCCATCACGACGGTCGCGCTGGCGAAGCCTCCCGTTCCCAGCACGACATCGGGACGGAAGCTCGCCACGAGCTTGGATGCGCGCACAATGCCGGCGCCGACCGTGAACGGCGACGCGAGCTTGCGCGCGAGCGATGCGCGGCGCAGTCCGTAACCCGGAAGCAGCGAGTGCGCGAGCGCCGCGCGCTCGAAGATTCCCTGCTCCACGCCGCCCTGCGCGCCGACGAACAGCGCTTCCACGCGCGCGCGCTCTGCGAGCGCTTCCACGATGGCGATGCCGGGATAGACGTGTCCTCCCGTGCCGCCGCCCGCCACCATGATGCGCAGTGAATCGTTCATCGTTGTCAGCGCGCCGCCACCGGCAGGCGCCCTTCCCACATCACGTTCGTGCGCCGCCGGGTTGCGGTGAGCTTGCGCGAGAGATTGAGCATCACACCCACCGCAAAGGCGTTGACGAGCATGGCCGAGCCGCCGTAGCTCAAGAATGGAAGCGGAAGCCCGGTGACCGGGAAGAGCCCGGTGGCCACGTACATGTTGAGCGCCGCGTACACGAAGACCGACGCCGTAATACCGACGCCGAGCAGCTGGCCGAAGCGGTCGCTGCAATCGTGCGCGATCTTCAGGCCCCGCAGCGCAAGGAACAGAAACGCGCCGCTCACCGCGAGGGTGAGAAGCAGGCCGCCCTCTTCACCCACGATCGAAAAGATGAAATCGGTGTACGAGTCCGGGAGCCACGAGAGC
Source organism: Candidatus Krumholzibacteriia bacterium (assembly GCA_035605755.1). Lineage (GTDB taxonomy): Bacteria > Krumholzibacteriota > Krumholzibacteriia > WVZY01 > JAKEHA01 > JAKEHA01. Next base: position 2,915 of record DATNGX010000029.1, on the reverse strand, counting down.
TTCTGCTCGCTGTGTCCGAAGCCGCGGCCGAAAAGCCCGCCGGAGCCCAGTGCGATCAGCGACTGATCCACCTGCCAGTTGAGCGCACCCGAGCCGTGGTGAACGCCGAGGAACGTGAGAATGCGATCGCGCACATAGGCGTGGCGCAGCACTTCGACAACGAAAAGCGATGCGCCCGCACCGACGAACATGCCGAGGTGCGTGAGGCGCGCGCCGCCCACGTAGAGCATGCACAGCGAGATCACGATGGTTGCCGTCGCGGTGCCGAAATTGGGCAGCGCGGCGCAGATGCCCGCCACCAGCGCAATCGCACCCGCGGCGGGAAGAAAGCCGGTCTTGAACCGGGTGAGATCCTTGCCCGTACGCGTCATCCAGTAGGCCAGGAAAAACACCAGCGCCGTGCGCGCAAGCTCGGAAGGCTGCAGCGTGGTATTGATCAGCGGCAGAATCATCCAGCGGCGCGTGTCGCGAATGGTGACGCCGAGGAAAAAGAGCGCCAGCATCATGAGCAGCGAGAGCACGAGCAGCGCGGGAGCCGCCTTGCGGTACACGCGATAGTCGATGCGCGACGCCACGAACATCACCACCAGGGCGATGCACGAACGCACGGCGTGGTTGCGCATCAGCGCGAACTGGTCGCCGAACTTGCCGCCCGCGAAAAACGAGCTCGACGACAGCACCAGGCTGATGCCGATCGCCATCAGCGACAGCGTGATGACGAGGATGCGCCGGTCCACCTTCATATGGAGCAGGCGCTGGCCCGGGGTTTCGTTCGCGTTCGCGGCGGTCTGCGTAAGGGTTTCCTGCACGGTGCGTTCCTTCCGCTAGAGGCTGTTGACGCAGGCGCGGAACACTTCGCCGCGCTCCTGGTAGTTCTTGAACATGTCGAAGCTCGCACACGCGGGAGCGAGCAACACGGTGTCACCGGTGTGCGCCACTTTTCGTCCGATGCGCACGGCATCTTCCATGTCGTGCGCGTCGGTCATCTCGACGCGGCCGTTCAGCGCGCGGCGGATCACGGTCTTCGCTTCGCCGATCAGCACGGCGCGGCGCACATCCGCGAGGTGCGGCAGGAGTGCTGAGAAATCGCCCTCCTTGTCACGGCCACCCAGAATGAGAATCGAATGGCCTTCGACGCTGATCAGGCTCTTCACGGTGGCGTCCACATTGGTGGCCTTGGAATCATTCACGTACGACACACCGTCGAGCACGCGCACCAGCTCCATGCGGTGCGGCAGCGGCCGGTAATCGCGCAGCGCGCGCTGCACGGCGTCGAGAGGGACATCCAGCGCGCTTGCCACGGCCACCGAAGCGAGCGCATTCTCGAGATTGTGGACGCCGACCGGGTTGAACTCACCGCGCTGGATCACCTTCTCGCGCTTTCCACCCCATGAACGCATGATGCAGGCGTCGTCGAAGTACACCCCGTGCTCGAGAACGCGCGCCGAACTGAACGGGATGGGACGCGCGGGGGTTTGCGCTGCCAGCGCGTTCGCCGCCGCATCCTCGCGGTTGTAGACGTAGAACGTCCGGTCCGTGGCGTGATTCAGGATGCGCGCCTTGGACGCCGCGTATTCGTCGAACGAATGGTGATAACGGTCGAGGTGGTCGGGCGTCACGTTGAGCAGCGCGGCCACGTCGCAGCGGAATTCGTCGGTGGTATCGAGCTGAAAGCTCGATATCTCGAGCACGAGTGTGTGGGGATCGCGTTCGCGCAGCACATCGCACACCGGTGTCCCGATGTTCCCCGCCACCACGGTGTCGATACCGGCGGCTTTGAAAATGTCGCCGATGACGCCGACCGTGGTCGACTTGCCGTTGGTGCCGGTGACGCCGAGAATGCGCGCGCGTGTGAAGTGGTACGCCACTTCGATCTCACCAATGGTCGGCTTTTCTTCGGCGGCGGCGTATTTGACGAGCGCGTGATCGAGCGGAACGCCGGGGCTCACGACGACACAGTCACACGCCGCAATCGCGGCGCGCACACCAGCGGGCTCGGCCAACGCGATGCGATCGCCGTGTTGACGTGCCACGTCGGTGGCAACGAACTTCGACAGCGCGACCGGATCGTCGTCGAACACCGTGACAGACCGGCTGTCGCCGGCCAGGAGACCACTCGCAGCAACGCCGCTTCGTGCCATGCCCAGCACGAAGAAGCGGCGATATTGCGCGAATGGCTTCTTCATTCTATTGCAGTTTGAGCGTGCTCAAACTGAGGAGCACGAGCAGAGCGCCCACGATCCAGAAACGAACCACGACCTTGTTTTCGTGCCATCCCGAGAGCTCGAAGTGATGGTGCAGCGGGGCCATTTTGAACACGCGCCGGCGCGTCAGCTTGAACGACGTCACCTGGATCATCACGCTCAGCGCTTCGGCCACGAACAGCCCGCCGATGATGACGAGCAGGAGCTCGCGCTTGAGCAGCACGGCCACCACACCCAGCGTGCCCCCGAGCGAGAGCGAGCCGGTATCGCCCATGAACACCTGCGCGGGATGCGAGTTGTACCAGAGAAATCCGAGCGCGGCGCCCACCACCGACATGCAGTACACGGCCAGCTCGCCGCTGCCCTCGAGATACATGATGTTCAGATAATCGGAGAAGCCGCGGTGGCCGGACAGGTATGACAGTCCGGCAAACGCAAGAAAGCTGAACGCGGAGAGCCCGATGGCAAGTCCGTCGATCCCGTCGGTCAGGTTGACCGCATTGCTCGTGCCCGTCACCACCAGCGCAACCAGCAGAATGAACAGCGGTCCAAAATTGATGAAGAGGCCTTTCGCAAACGGAATGCTTGTGAGCGTGCCCGCACCCTGCGCGAGCGGATTGAAGTACAGATACGCGCCCAGGCCGAGGCCGAGCGCCATCTGGCCCACGAGCTTGTAGCGGCCCACCAGTCCCTTGGGCCGCTTCTTCACCA
>DATNGX010000028.1:0-4616 GCA_035605755.1 Candidatus Krumholzibacteriia bacterium | reverse complement strand
GCGGCATAGCCAAGTGGTAAGGCGACGGTCTGCAAAACCGTTATTCTCCGGTTCAAATCCGGATGCCGCCTCCAACTATTCTCCCATTCACAATCAGACTTGCCCGGCCCGGACATTCCGGCGGCCCGCGCAATGGAAATGAAAAAGGCCCGCCGCTGTTGCGACGGGCCTTTTTCTATTTCCGTACCGCTCTATGAAGCTGTGATGTCGGAGACTAGCGGTAGAGACTCTTGACCTGACCCCAGGTCGACGGCTGCGTGGGAACCGTGCCGCAGTGGCCCGGACCCGTGATGCCGTTGTTGTAGTCGTCGAGGCACTGAGTAGTGGCGCTCGTGGTGCTCGGATCGAGGTAGCCACTACCGACGGGCGGAACAACCAGGTTGCCGATCAGCGCATCAGCGGTCGCGATGCACGCGGAAGCTGCGGACGGATCGGCGCCCATCGCGATGTTGAGCTTGGCAGCGATCAGCTGGTGGGCAAGGCTGACGAGGCCGTTGCCGTTGACCGACTCATTGAGAATCGAGAGCAGTTCGGCCTTGGTATAGACGACCGTACCCAGCGTGAGCGAATTGACCGGCCACGCTTCCTCATGATTCTTCCAGTAACCGACGGTGTACGTGCAGTTCGTGTTTTCCGTGGTCTGATCGTTCACGGTTACGCTGAGATCGCTCTCCGGATTGCCGTTCACATCGTTCGCGAACACCGCGAAATAATAGTGAGCGCCGTCTTCGAGCTCGCCGAGCGAACCCGACACGCCGGACTCATCGTACAGATCGCCGATCTCAACGCGGATCGTCTCGTTCGGTCCGATCTTGAACGTCGTGTACTGGCCGCCGAACGTGTTCAGCGTCGGCTCGCCTGTGAAGGACGCCTTGTCACCGGCCGAAGGATCGGCAGTGAACGAGGCGCCGTTGGAGAAATACGTCGATGCATCCATCCAGCGCACGGTGAAACCGTTGGGCGCGCCGCTCGGCCCCGCTGTGATGAACAACACCTGTTTCGTGTGACCGCTCGCGCCGGTCGAGATCGCCGGTTTGTCGAGCGCTGCAAATGCCGCAGAACTAATCAATAATGAAAAAACAACTGTGAGTAATACCAGTCTGTGCCAGTGCTTCATAGCTGCCCTCCAGGGCGTTTTAGTGCGTGCACTTCTTGCGTTTTCTAAGAGTAGAGCGCCTCGAAATGCTCGGCTCGCCACTCACCCCGCCCATCTTGCTGCCAACTCGGCCCCCCAAATGACCAGTGGGCGTAACTTCAGTCACCCCGGAGTGTATCAGTAATAGAAGACATTTACAAGCAGATACTTCTGAAGGGCTTCCGCGTTTTCACGGTTGGTGTAGAGGGCTCCAATTTGCGAAAATGCCCGCCGACCATGGCTATGAATATGGGTGTTATTGGAGGGGGGCCGGCCGGCCTCTACCTGGCCATCCAGGTCGCCTTGCGCGATCCCGGGGCCCGGATCCGGATCCTCGAGCGGAACCGCCGGGGCAGCACCTTTGGGTGGGGCGTGGTGTTTTCCGACGGCACCCTGGGCCGGCTAAGAGAAGCCGACCGAACCACCTACGACGAGATCACCGAGCGCTTCATGCATTGGGATGACATCGAAACCCATTACCGCGGGCGGGTCATCCGCTCGGGCGGGCATGGCTTCTGCGGGATTGCCCGCCAGGACCTCCTGGACATCCTGACGCGACGCGCCGAGGCGCTCGGCGTGGCGATCGAGTTCGAGCACGAGCTCTCCGACGAGACCGAGCTGGCGGGCGCCGACGTGATCGTCGCGGCGGACGGCATCAACAGCACGGTGCGCCGCCGCTACGCCGAACACTTCCAGCCCGACATCGATATGCGCGCGTGCAAGTACATCTGGCTCGGCACGCATCGGCCGTTCGACGCCTTTACGTTCTATTTCGTGGAAAGCGCGAACGGCTGGTACCAGGCGCACTGCTATCCGTTCGCGGCGGGATGGAGCACCTTCATCGTCGAGACCACGGAAGAGGTGTGGCGCGCCGACGGGCTCGAGCAGGCGAGCGGCGAACAAACCATCGCCTTCTGCGAGAAACTCTTCGGCGCCCACCTCGATGGCCACCGCCTGGTGTCCAATGCAGAACATCTGCGCGGCTCGGCGGCCTGGCTCAATTTCCCGCGCGTCAACTGCGCGCGCTGGCATCTCAACAATATCGTGCTGCTCGGGGATGCCGCGGCGACCGCGCATTTCTCCGTCGGGTCCGGCACGCGGCTCGCGATGGAGAGCGCGATATCGCTCGCTGAGAAACTCACGGAGAAGAGCGACGCGACGCTCGATCAGCGCCTCACGCGTTACGAAGAGGACCGGCGCGTCGAAGTGCTGCGGCTGCAGAATGCGGCGCGCAATTCGACGGAATGGTTCGAGCAGGTGGCCATCAAGGCCCACCTCGATCCCGAGCAGTTCAACTACAGCCTGGTGACGCGCAGCCAGCGCGTCTCGCACGAATCCCTGCGCGCGCGCGACGCCGATTATCTGCAATCGTTCGAACGGTGGCTCTGCCGCAAGGCGACGCACGGCGCCCGCGATGAAGCCGTTCCTCCCATGTTTCTTCCCGTCGAGCTCGGCAGCTCGAAGCTTCCGAACCGTGTGGCGTGTTCACCGATGGACATGTACAGCGCGGTGGACGGGGTGGTGGGGGACTTTCACTTCGTGCACCTGGGTGCGCGCGCACTGGGTGGTGCCGGGTTGATCTTCACCGAGATGACGTGTGTTTCACCGGAGGGGCGCATCACGCCCGGGTGCGCCGGTCTATATAACGATGCGCAGATGCATGCGTACCGCCGCATCGTGGATTTCGTCCATGCGCACAGCGACGCGGTGTTTGCGCTGCAGCTCGGACATTCGGGGGCCAAGGGTTCCACGCGACTGATGTGGGAGGGCGACAACGAACCGCTGCCGGACGGAAACTGGCCCGTCATGTCCGCGTCCGCGCTGCCGTGGAGCGAGCGCAACCAGGTGCCCAGGGAGATGTCGCGCGCCGACATGGACCGTGTGCGCGACGAGTTCGTCGCCGCTGCGCAGCGTGGCATCCAGGCCGGCTTCGACGTGCTCGAGATGCACGCCGCGCACGGATATCTGCTTTCGGCGTTCATTTCACCGGTCACCAACCGCCGCCGTGACGAATACGGAGGCTCGCTCGAAAACCGTCTGCGTTATCCGCTCGAAGTGATGCGCGCGCTGCGCGCGGTGTGGCCCGAAGAGCGTGCCCTCGGTGTGCGCATATCCGCCACCGACTGGGTGGAAGGCGGCATCCGCATCGAAGACTCGGTCGAGATTGCACGCGCGTTTCGTGACGCCGGCGCGCAATTCATCGACGTGTCGGCGGGACAGGTGAGCGCGGAACAGCGGCCCGTGTACGGACGCATGTTCCAGGTCCCCTTCGCGGAACGCATCCGGCTCGAGCTCGGCATGACGACGCTGGCGGTGGGGAACATCTACGAGCCCGATCACGTGAACAGCATCATCGCGGCGGGAAGAGCAGACATCTGCCTTCTCGCCCGGCCGCACCTGTGGGATCCGATGTGGACACTGCGCGCCGCGGCACAGCTCGGGTATTCTGGTGTGCGCTGGCCCAACCAGTACAAATCGGGGCAACGCCAGATCGAGACTCTCATGCGGCGGGCGCGCGAGTCGACGGAGCCGATTTGAAGACGCCGGCGGCAACGATTCCTGTCGACCTTACGCACGTGGCAAACCTCGACGGCCGCCATGTGTTGGTGACGGGTGCCAGTCGCGGTATTGGCCGTGCGGTGGCAGCCGAGCTCGCTGATCGTGGCGCGAGCGTCTCGCTTGTCAGCCGGCGGTTTGCCAACGTGGAGTCGGTGCGACGCACGCTGTCGCGCGCGGATCATCACGCAGCCTTCGCAGCCGACGTCACGGATGCGCGCGCCGTGCACGCGCTGATTCCCTCGGCGATCGCGAAGCTCGGCCCCCTCTTCGCCCTGGTGAACAATGCCGGCGGAGCCGACGCGCGTGCGTTTCTCGAGAGCGACGATGCGCACTGGCGGCACATGATCGACGTGAACCTGATGAGTGCTGTATTCTGCGCCCAGGCGGCGCTGCCCGGAATGCTGGAGCGGCGCGAGGGGCGCATCGTCAACATGGCCAGCACCGCGTCACTGCGCGGTTACCGGCATGTGAGCGCGTACACCGCGGGCAAGCATGCGCTGCTGGGGTTCACCCGCGCGCTTGCCATCGAAGTCGAGAAAGAGGGAGTCACCGTGAACGCGATCTGTCCCGGATATGTGAACACGGAGCGCATCGCAGAGTCGTTGCGCGGCGCCGCGGCACGGACGGGATTGTCGGAGGATGCGGTGCGCGAACGCTTCGCCGCCAGCAATGCCGGCGGCAGGTTGATCGAGCCCGATGAAGTGGCGCGCGTGGTGGCGTGGTTTCTCGGCTCGGACACGGCCGCGGTCACCGGCCGGCACGTGGTCATCGACGGCCGTCCCCTGGAGGCGAGCGCGTGAATCCATCTTCTTTTTCGCCGCAACATTTTCGCTGGCACTTCGCCGAGGGTGTGGCCACAGTGACGCTCGACCGTCCCGAGAAGAAGAATCCGCTCACCTTTGAATCGTACGCCGAGCTGCGC
>DATNGX010000027.1:0-2474 GCA_035605755.1 Candidatus Krumholzibacteriia bacterium | reverse complement strand
GGGCTCCTGCGCGCGGCCATCGGGCATGGGGCGCGAACCCGACGCGCCGGGACCGCTGAGGATCAAGGTGAGATCGCCCAGCGAAACCTGTCCGAACGCGGGCAGGTGCTGTTGATCGAGCTTGAAACCGAGCACCTTCGTATAGAACTGAATGGAGCGCGCGACATCTTTGACCTGGTAGCGCACGCCATGGAGGCCTTCAACGAGTGTTTGATTCTTCGCGGATGAATTCGTCTGCGCCTGCTTGTCTTCCATAGCACGCTCCTTTCGCCTGCATCCTCATATAACGTCATACCACAGCATTGCGCGGCGCCAGCCCAATGTCAGCCGGCATCGTGCAAATAACGCGCGCTTCTACTTGGAACTACTGAGATTGAGTGGTGATCGCGGCGAATTCGCACACGGTGCGATGCGCGCAGGTGGCGCAGATGGCGCCCGGCCTTGCGTCGAACGTTCCGGATTCAAAGGAGCGTTCCATCGCGGCGACAAGAGCATCGAAGCGGTCGTGATGGGTCTCGACGGGTTCGACATCCACGGGCTCGAGACCGAGGTACACGAGGCGCGCGCGCGCATCGCGGCCGAGCACTTTACGCGCGGCCCACGCGTACACGCCGGTCTGGAAGTGATGCTCGGGCGACGGCGAGCCGAGCTTGTAGTCGGTGATGAGCGCGTCCTTGCCACCGTCGTCGAGCCGATCGATGACACCGTGAACAAGCAGACGCTGTGTGCGCACGGCGAACGAAAGCTCGCTTTGCGCCGACGCCGACGGACCGGCAAGGCCCACGGCAATGGCGGCGGTGATGCGCTCGCGCGCAATGTCGATGAGCGCCTCGGTGTGCCGGCCGAAGTCGTGCCGCGCCGCAACAGCGGCGAGTGATGCCTCGAGCGCGGCGCCTTGCTCGTTGCGCTGCTCGAGAACAGCGTGAACGAAGGCGCCGAACTTCGCGGGGTCGACACCTTTGGGGAGTTTGGTAACCGGAAAATCGCGCGGGGGCGGCGCGGACACCGCTTCCGGCTCATCATCCGCGACACGGCCGGCGGATGAACGATCGAACCAGAACGCGAGCGGACACGCTTCATACCGCGCGAGTGACGCCCACGTGACGGGCTCGAGGGCACGTGCCGGAAGTGTGGTATCGAGATCGTGTGCTTCGGCGGCGGCTCGAGCGGTGGTCCAGTCGCGCAGCGCGGCCTCGAGTTCGTGGATTGCCGTTGCCTCGGTGACAGCCGGACCCGCGCTGTCGCGCGGATTTCCCGGCTCGCGCGCTTCGACGATGATGTTGCGCTTGCGCCCCGCTCGTAATAGATCGGTGAAATACGATTCGAGCGGCCCTTTCTTGCGCGGCTTCGTCCCTTCCGCCAAAGGCGAGCTCACCCACAGATGATCGCGCGCGCGTGTGAGCGCCACGTACAGAATGCACCGCTCCTCGAGCTTGTCCTGCTCCTCGTTCTTCTTGAACTCCGGCGCCTGCGAGCGACCGCGTCCCCACTCTTCGCCCGTCGAATCGCTGAACCAGATGCCGCTGTCCGCGGACACCAGGAACTTCTCCGACTGCCCGTCGCCGGGCGCCACGCCGGGCACGGCCACCGCTTCGAACTCGAGGCCCTTGGCCTGGTGAATGGTCATGAGGGCGATGCGATCGCCGGGAAGGCGCACGTCGACGTCTTCGCGGAACTTGCGCGCATCGAGCTCGGCGCCGAGATGGTCGAGATAGGTGGAGAGATCGAGTCCACCACGCCGCGAAAGTGTGTCGGCCAGGTCGTGCAGCTCGCGGATGACATCGTCCACGGCCTGGTTGGACGCGCCGGCGGCGGATAGCTCGAGGCGCAGTGGCGTGCGCTCGATGGCCCACTCGAGAAAGGCACGGAATCCGAGGCGCTGCGATGCATCCGCGAGTCGCGCCACACACGCGCGCAGCTCAAGGACGGTGGCGCGGTCGGTGTCATCCAGAATGCGCGCAATGCGCTCGTCGGCAAGAAGTCCGGAGGTTGTGGCGCGCTTGTCACCCTCGGAATAGAGGGCGTGCATGGATGTCTCGCTCACGAGAAACGGCTTCGTCTCCAGGACCGCGAGCAGGTTGACCGCGCGCGGACCGGGCAGGAGAAGCAAGAGCAACTCGCGCCAGGCCTGCAGCGCCGCCGCTTCGGTCGTGCTGGCGCCGCCCACGATGGCGTATGGAATGTTGCGGCGCGTGAACTCGGCTTCGATACAGGCGCGCGTCGTGCTCTTGTTGAAGCGACGGAGCAGCACCGCAATCTTCCCCGGCGAGAGCGGCGTCTCGAGGAGCGGGAGATTCCACGCCGCGGGTGCCGGCGCGCGACCGAGCAAGTATTCGACCCAGTCCGCGAGTGCCTGCGCTTCCATGTCTTCCTGCCAGCCCGCTTCAGCAGGATGGAACAACACGGGAGCGAACACGCCCACGCCGCGATTGGCCTTGAGCTCGGATACGAATCCCGCGAGCAACGGCTCGCCC